>CAMAGQ010000011.1 GCA_945833895.1 uncultured bacterium | reverse complement strand
TACTTTGTGTTTTTCCCACTTGTCCTGCTTGTGACACTGCATTAAAATTGATTTCTCCACTCATAAAATATCCTTTCTTTTATACACTTCGTATATATTTTGTACATATATATAAAAGTATTTTCAGGTGCAAAAATTGCCCCGCCCCACCACATCATATCATATCATATAGAGCATTATAACCGGGTTTCAGCCTTTTTAAATTCATATTTACATTTCGTTACATTGGGGCAAATGTATAAAAAATTGTTATTCTTGGGACTGCAATTATGTTTCAGCATCTCACAGTTGAACGACTTTGCAATAGTTTGAAATCACCCCATCCTAACCTTCCCCATCCAGGGAAGGGTACAGTAAAACAGTTCTACGAATTATATTTATCTACAATATATGTAATTCTATCCATTGGATTGGTAACTTTATTTGCGGCTTGTTCTAATTCTGTATTTGCACAGCAAGTAAGTTTTCCGTTTTGCAGCACAACCGCTCTATCAAATATTCTTACATCTTTTGAAAAATTCGCAAATTTTATTTTGTTTGAAGGTGCAACCTCCTTCAATCCATCCACAATGGCAGATATCGTCTTATCACAACAATCATCAGTTCCTGAAATTACTGTAATATCAAGATTTCTACTGTTTTTTGAAACTGTATGCTTTAAAAGATTGACAATATCATCATAAGATTGCCCCGGAAAACAATGTATTAATGTTTGCATATTATTTGCTTTATCCACAACCGCAACTCCTGCACATTGCAAAAGTTTACCGGTTGCGATACATTCATTCAATTCAGTTGTCGCAGCAATAGAACCGCTCGGATAATCAAAATTTGATACGTTTAAAATAGTTTTATCTTTTGGAAGTTCGGCCTTTTTAAGCGTAACAGGCTTACGTGACGACATAATTCTTGCATTATCGCAATCTATATAATTATAGGTTTGCTTAGAATGTATTATTGGCGAAGTTCCTTCCTTGTGCATAATCTTTGCAGGTTCAAGTTTTGAAAACGGCTCTAATTTCACTTTTGGTTTTCGTCTAAATAAATTACAAAAATAATTTTTGGCATCTGTCAAAAAACTTCTTTGTTCGGGTACAATACTTGTGCTTTTGGGAGTTGAAAAAGTAATGGTTGGGGTTTTCACAACATCAATCTTTTTTGCAATTTGATTTGCAAGACCCCTTTGCCGAATAATACGTTGGCTTATTGAAACTAAACTCATTATTTTCCCCTTAACTCAAAAACATTTATATATTATTAAAGTAATTTTTTGTTATAAAATTGCTTATATTTAAAATCATTAGTAACAATTGTTACAAAAACTAAAATATTACAATGGAAAAGCAGGAACTTTAAAAAGTTCCTGCTTTTAAGTTTCTACATTTATTTAATTAGCATCCGCAGTTACTGATTGAAGAGTGGAATGTTCTTGAAATAACATCATCTTGTTGTTCTTTTGTCAATTTGATGAAGTTTACAGCATATCCTGATACTCTAACTGTTAATTGCGGGTATTTTTCAGGGTGTTCCTGTGCATCCAGCAAAGTTTCTCTGTTGAATACGTTTACATTCAAGTGGTGTCCGCCTTTTTCCACGTAACCGTCTAATAAATTTATTAAATTTTCTTCTTGCATTGTAGCCATTATTTTATTCTCCTTTCATTGGTTGTCGGGTAATTTTACCCTTTTGGTATTATACCTGATTTTCATCAGGAAGGCAAGGGCGAAAAGCCCTTTTCCTATTAACCTTCACAAGTGCCTTCGCAACATCCGCAATCAAGGTTGATTGCCAAGTCACCCATAAAGATTTCATCTTTTCCTAACGCGTTAGGAATGATTGAGAATGTATTTGAAATGCCGTCTTGAGCGTCATTGAACGGAAGTTTTGCAACTGAAGCAAGTGAAGCAACTGCACCGTTGCTGTCACGTCCGTGCATAGGGTTTGCTCCCGGTGCCAGAGGAACTCCGGCTTTTCTTCCGTCAGGAGTATTTCCTGTTTTCTTACCGTAAACAACGTTTGAAGTGATTGTCAAAATTGACATTGTCGGAATAGAATTTCTATAAGTATGATGTTTTCTAATCATATTCATGAATTTCTTAACCAAATCTACTGCAAATTGGTCGACTCTATCATCGTTGTTACCGTATTTCGGATAATCGCCTTCAACTTCGTAATCAACGACAATACCGTTTTCGTCACGAATTGTTTTAACTTTTGCGTATTTGATTGCAGAAAGTGAATCCGCAACAACTGAAAGACCTGCAATACCTGTAGCGAAGTATCTTTTTACATCTCTATCGTGCAATGCCATTTGAGATCTTTCGTAGCAATATTTATCGTGCATATAGTGAATACAATTCAATGTATTAACATACAAGCCTGCAAGCCATTCCATCATATCTTCGTATCTTTCCATAACTTCATCAAAGTCAAGATATTCAGAAGTGATTGGTCTGTATTTTGGTCCGACTTGTTCTTTTAATCTTTCGTCAACACCACCGTTGATTGCGTACAACAAACATTTTGCAAGGTTTGCACGAGCACCGAAGAACTGCATTTCTTTACCGACTACCATTGAGGATACACAGCAAGCGATTGCATAATCATCACCGTGTGTAACTCTCATCATATCGTCGTTTTCATATTGAATTGATGAAGTTGTAATAGAAATGTGTGCAGCATATTCTTTAAATCCGTGCGGTAATCTTGTTGACCATAACACTGTCATGTTAGGTTCAGGTGCTGTACCCAGGTTTTCAAGCGTATGAAGATATCTGAATGAGTTTTTGGTAACCAGCGGACGACCGTCAATACCAACACCGCCGATTGATTCTGTTACCCAAGTAGGGTCGCCTGAGAACAATGAATTGTATTCAGGTGTTCTTGCGAATTTAACCAATCTTAACTTCATGATGAAGTGGTCAACCATTTCTTGAGCTTCAGATTCTGTAATAATTCCATCTCTCAAATCTCTTTCAATGAAGATATCTAAGAAGGTAGAAGTTCTACCGATTGACATTGCAGCACCGTTTTGTTCTTTTACGGCTGACAAGTAACCGAAATATAACCATTGAATAGCTTCTTTAGCATTTCTTGCAGGTTTTCTGATATCAAAACCGTAAATTGCACCTAATTCAGCCATTTCGTTAAGAGCTCTGATTTGTTCTGAAATTTCTTCTTTCAATTGAATTTTTTCAGCATTCATTTCGCCATCAATAGAAGCGTGTTGAGCCTTTTTATCTTCAATCAATCTGTCGATACCATAAAGAGCAATTCTTCTGTAGTCACCAATGATACGACCACGACCGTAAGCATCAGGAAGTCCTGTCAAAATTGCTGCGTGACGTGCTTTTCTCATTTCAGGAGTATAAACATCAAATACGCCCTGATTGTGTGTTTTTCTATATTTTGTGAAGATTTCGGAAACTTCCGGATCAACTTCATAACCATAAGATTTGCAAGAAGTTTCAGCCATTCTGATACCGCCAAACGGCTGCATTGATCTTTTCAACGGAGCATCTGTTTGCAAGCCGACAATAGTTTCTAATTCTTTATCAATATAACCTGCACCGTGAGATGTTATTGTTGAAACAACTTTTGTATCCATATCAAGAACACCGCCGTTTTCACGTTCTTTTTTGAATAATTCGCAGCATTCATCCCATAATTTTGTAGTTGCTGCAGTAGGACCTTCCAAGAAACTTGAATCTCCTTCGTACAATGTATAGTTTCTCTGGATAAAATCTCTTACGTTAATTTCTTGCTGCCATTTTCCTGACACAAACTCAGTTGTTGAGTATTGGGGTTTTTCTAATGTTTGCATAATACCTTCTCCTTTATAAAAATAATAATTGTAGTTTATACGTTTATTGTCTAATACCATGCTACATTATATTTAAAAACTTTCAAAAATGCACAAGTTTTCAGGATGTTTTAAGGAAATTGTTACAAAAATACAACCAACAAAATATTAAGTAATGTAACAATAATATCAGATATTGAAATAGATACTTTAGTATATACTTTATATATATGTAAGTATTAAATAAACACGAGAGATATTAAGAGAGAACATTTTAACCGTTTAAATAATGTAAAGAGAGAAAATTTCCTAATCCTAATTCCTAAATGAATTTTGCCCCGCACCGCGGGGCTTTTTTTTTGAACAAAAAACCTTTTTACGGATAAACATAACGCGGGCGGACAAATTAAAATTTGTCCGCCCGCTGCTTTATTAAAATATTTTCCCTTACATAATTTTTTCAAGTCCGTAAACGAAATCGTTTTTATCGACAACGTGTCTTACTGCAAGCAAAACACCGCCCATATAGCATTGTCTGTCCATTGAGTCGTGTCTGATTTTGAAAATCTGACCTGATGAGCCGAAAATTACCTCTTGTGATGCAATATACCCCGGCATTCTGACAGAATGAATCTGAATATCGCCGTAAGATGTTCCGCCGCGAGAACCTTCTATGGTTTCTGTTTCAGGGCAGTTACCTTTTTTGAAGGTTTCTTTTGCCTCAGACATCATCAACGCTGTCTTTATCGCTGTTCCTGAAGGTGCATCTTTCTTTTGGTTGTGGTGAAGTTCAATAATTTCAGCATTATCAAAATACTTTGCTGCCATTTGTGAAAACATCATCATTAAAACAGCACCCGTTGAAAAGTTAGGGGCAATTAAACAACCTGTTTTATTTTTCTCTGACAAAGCCTTCAAAGTTGCAATTTCATCATCTTTCAAGCCTGTTGTACCGATTACGATTTTAATTCCGTTATTCAAACAATATTTAGCATTTTCAAATATTGATTTTGGCTGAGTAAAATCAATAACAATGTCAAACTTTACAGAATCATAAGCCTGTGCAATTGTTTTATATGCATCACCCGCAATATCAATTTTGGCAGCCAATTCCATATCCAAACTTTCTTCAACCGCACGGCAAACTTCTTTTCCCATTTTCCCGAAAGCACCGCAAACTGCAACTTTTATCATAATATACTCCTTTACTCAAAACCTTTAGTAATCTTCAACCGTCGACTCTTCATCATCTTTTAATGAAGATAAATCGTCTTTACAAGCCATGTCAAAGCCGTCAGGAAGCATATCATCATCAGGCCAAGTCGTGTCATTATCATATCTTGCGGAATGTAAGTTAACCGATGCCGACAACTCGGAATTTGACAAATCTGTTTCTGAAAGAATAGTTCCTGCCATATCGCAATCAGTAAAGTTACAATATGTCATTTCAGCATAACTGCAATCAGCCCCGATTAACATGCTTTCTGTGAAATCACACTGGGTTACAACCGCTCTTGTCATATCGACAGCGGTTAAGTCTGCCCCGTAAAAACTTACGGATGATAAAACAGTATCGGCAAAAGAACTTGAGTTCAAATCAACATCCGAAAAATCAACTTCATTAAGAGTCATATTGGAAAAATCGACTTCGCTCAAATCTACCTCTTCCGCTTGCTTTTTCCATTCATTAAATTTTTCCGGGGTACTTTGAATCATTGATAACAACTCATCTTTTGTATAATCTAACATTCTTATCTCCTTAATTTTTTAATTTTTCTTCCAATAAATTTGCCTGCATTGCCAACAGCACTAACTGGGTACGATTAGTTACGTTCAATTTTTTAAAAATACTGCTCAAATGACTTTTCACAGTAACCTCACTAAGGACAAGTTTGTCCGCAATGGATTTATTATTTTCTCCCTTTGCAACTAATAATAAAACATCTTTTTCTCTTCTAGTCAAGGAGTTAAATTGATTATTTTCACTTATTGTAACATTGTGTAGAGATGTTTTATCGCTTCCCCTGCGAGAACGTCTTAAAACCGCTTCAATTCTGGCTAAAAGATTTGGCAGGACAAAAGGTTTTACAATATAATCATCCGCACCGATTTTCAGTCCCGAAATCATTTTTTGGTCTTCACTCACCGCAGTCACCATTATTACAGGAATTTCAGCGGTTTCAGGATTGCTTCTGATGTTTTTTAAAGTTTCCCAGCCGTTCATTTCAGGCATCATGACATCCAGCAAAACAATATCAATTGATTTATCATTATGTAAAATTTCCAATGCAGACTTACCGTTCAAAGCACTCGTAACCTCATAACCGTAATATGGAAGAATTTCTTCCATATATTTCGGATTATCATCCGCTAAAAGTATTTTACATAATTCAGCCATCTGTTACTAAACCCAATGTTTATACAATTTTATATTTTAAAGCCTTCAATGCTGCTTGAAGTCTGTCATCAACCTCAAGTTTTTGCAAGATACTTGCCACGTGTGCTTTTGTCGTATTTACACTGATAACAAGTTTTTGTGCAATTTCCATATTACTGTGACCTTCGGTCATTAGTTTTAAAATCTGTGCCTCTCTTGCTGTTAAATCGTAATCTTTGTACTTCATTTCAGGTTCTGAGGTTTTAGAATTTGCACCGGCTTGCAAAACTATATGAGCAATACTCGGGTCAAACCACGCAGCACCGTCAGCAACCGATTGAACAACGTGAACAAGGCGTTCTAAATTGATTTCCTTTGAGCAATAAGCATTTGCACCGGCTTTCAGACTATCAAGAACTTCTTTTTCATCATTGTGCGAAGTTAATATGATAATTTTTGCATCTTTATTCATTTTATGGATAACCTGAGTTGCTTCAATACCGTTCATATTCGGCAATCCCAAATCCATAATTACAACATCAATTCGGTTATTTTTGAATATTTCAATAGCATCCTCGGCAGACGAAGCCTCATATATTACATCAATAAAATCAACATCTTCAAATGTTGTTTTCAATCCAAATCTTGTTAACTCGTGGTCTTCCACAATTAATATATTTATCTTCATATCTGCAATTCCTTTTTCACTAAATCAAACTCCGAATTCAAATCATAACTTTTCTCAAAGTTTTTTGATGCCTCCGTAAGCAACCCTTTATTCTTCATAACCAATCCTCTGTAATAATAATATCTGTAGTCGTTTTCGTCAATATATTTTGCGATATCAAGATAATACAAAGCCTGATCATAAGAATCTCTATCGATTTCAAGTCTTGCCAAGTCAACCCAGCCCGCAGTAAATTCAGGATTTATCGCAACGGATTTTTTCAGGTAAGTTTCTTCTCTATCCTTGTCAAGAAGTGCCATGTGATAGTATGCCCTATACGCTTTTGAACTGGTTTTCAAGATTTTTGCATAAATTTCTTTTGCTTTTTTCTCATTATTTTGAAGTTGATAAATCTCAGCAAGTTTTATCTCCGCATCGTGTGAAGAAGCCTTACCCGCAGCCTTTTTGTAATAACTTTCCGCCTGCTGAATTTCTTTGTTTCTTAATGCGATATCACCAAGAACAATTAAAGAATCAGGGTTGGAATTATCAATCGCTAAGGCTTTCAATGCGTAATCCTGAGCCTTTTCGTACTCTTTCAGGGCATAATAAACTTTTGCAGTGAGAGTAAAAACTTCTTTATTGATGTTTTTCTTGCTTGATATTGAAGCCTGCAAAACCCGTAGAGCCTTGTTATATTCAGCTTTATCATAGTAATAATACGCAAGATAATACTTTTTCCAATATTCATTTTTTGCCGCTTTATACAAAATATACTGTTGTGAAGCGTGTAAATCGTTATCGAAAATAACAGTGCTGATTTCTTGTGAGTTAAGGTCGTTCAAATACTTAACTCCCGCCTGCGGTTTACCTGTCTGCGAATAAATTTCAGCCTTCAATCTTTTGTAATTTACATTCGTCGGATTTTTATCAATTGCTGTTGAAATAGAATCTTCCGCCTGTTTTATATCGCCGTTTTTCATACTGCCGACTGCGACAAGGTAATTTGCATAATCAGAATCCGCAAGTAATCCAGTTTGTTTTAAAAGCTCATTCGTACATTCTTTGCTCTGGTCGTTGTACATTATATTTGAATAAATTTCTGCCAGATAAATCTGGTCTTTATAAGTCAAATTATAATTCGGGAAATAATAATTTTTGACATCCTCTTCAATCAAAGTCGAAATTTCACTGTCTTGAATTTTTGACATTGACAGTTCCGCAAGAGTAAAAAATCCGATAGATGCCATTTCCTGAGAAAGACGGATATACACGTAATCGTTCGGCACAACGTTATCAATCAGAATTTTGAAATCCTGATACGATGCTCTGACATTACTCTGCATAAATTTATCCATCGCAATTGTGTACTGGTTTTTTATGGTATTTTTTGTAAGAGTTCCGCGTTTTAAATTGTAAGTCGGAACAACAACATTTTCCTGATATTTACTGCTGTTTTTTTCAAGAGGATTAATCGGTGCAATCCCACTCATATCGTACCCCCAAACAGGACTTACCAAAAATATAGAAAACAAACTCAAACTTAGAAACTTTTCTCTTCTCATTATGCCTGAACTCCTAATTCTACAGGTTTTCCGTGATAATAGAAATTAAACAACTCAAAGATTTCCTTATCCTCAGGTGATGAATTTTCAGCAGAGCCGAATTTGTATATATCAAGCAAACTGTAACGGCTTAATTTCAATTCATTTTCTCTTGATATTTTACCATGAGATTCCGACAGGAACACTCCGACAATCTTATTAACCGGTATAGCCAAAAACTCATCCACCAACCGTGGTTCAAAGTGTGAACCTGAACCCTTTAGTAATATTTCAATAACGTTTACAATCGGCATTTTATCACGGTAGTGACGTTTTGAAGTTATCGCATCAAAAACATCCGCAACCGCTAAAATTCTTCCGCCAAGTGTGATTTCTTCACCCTTCAAATGTCTGCAATATCCCGAACCGTCCCATTTTTCGTGGTGAGAACATGCCATTTCGGTAATAATTCTAAAGTCTTGCGACATATAAATTCTGTTCAAAATGTTATGGGTAATTCTTACGTGCTCTTGAATATGTTTGTATTCTTCATCCGTAAGTTTGCCCTCTTTTTGCAAAACAGAATCCCTAATACCGATTTTACCGATATCGTGCAAAGTTGCGGCTTTTGCAAGAAGTCCGATATCTTTTGCATTCATCCTGATAGTTTGTGCAAGAAGTACCGCATACATTCTAACACGTGCCGAATGACCTGCGGTTATTTTATCTCGGGCATCAATAGACATTGCCAAAGTATCAATAAAACTGTCAAACATTAACTTTTGCTCGTGATACATTTGAAGCATTTTATCAAATAACTGTGCATTTTCTAACGCAATACTCGCACTTCCGCCAATCGCAATAAGTAAATCTTCGTCATTTGCGGTAAATACTCCGCCAATTTTATTCAGAACCTGAATTGCACCGATAATTTCTTTATTGTTGTTCATAATCGGCATACATAGAATTGTTTTTGTTCTGTAGCCTGTTTTCGTATCAACCTCAGGGTTAAATCTTGAATCCTTGTACGCATCAATAATATTCAAAGTTTCCCCTGATTGCACAACATAACCCGCCAAACCTTTATCTGCAGGAAATCGGATTTCTTTACTCTCATCAAGTCCTAACGCAACCTTTGACCACAACTCATCAGAATCTTTATCCCATAAAAATACTGTACAACGATCTGCCTGCATTGCGTTTTTTGTTTCTTCGGCAATAACCTTCAACAACTCGTCAATGTCAGTCAACGCAGTAATTGAACGGCTGATTTTGACAAGAGAAACCAACGGGTCGCTTTTTGTCGGAAGCGAATAATCCATATTGTTTTGCAGTTGTCTTATTCTTGTGTTGATATTATCTGCAAGAGAATATTTATCCTCATCTTTAGCCAATGCTAATGCGTTGTTGTAATGAATTAACGCAGTATCACGATTCTCCTCTGAGAAATTTATATTTCCCAAAGTCAATTCGCAAACCAGCAAAGCAGTAACACTATTAACACGCTGTGCCATAAAAATTGAATCTTTCAACAATTGCATAGAGTTTTCGTATCGATTATTTTTGTCCTCGGTATATTCAAGAAATGCAATTAAACTAAGACATATCGATAAACCTTCAATGTATCTTATATTCTTGGAAATTACATTTGCCGCTTCAACTTTTCGACGTGCCTGTTGATAATCCTTTATATCAATACTTTTGAACACCTCGAAAATCAGACTCTCTACTGTTTCTATATTGTTTACTACTTCGCTCATTTTATACCTTTATTATATTCTACATCAGTTTTCAAAATATTTCAAAGTTTTTTACCTTCTTAACAGAAAATAATATAATCAGATGATGATAAAACCGCCATAAATGCTATACTTACTGGTAAGTAACACTAAAAAAGAAAGGTATATTCATCATGGCAGATACTCTTAAAACGTTAACTTGTCCGGCTTGCGGAAAACCGATGGAAAAAATTTTCATTCCATCTCAAGGCATAAATCTTGATATTTGTACACAAGGCTGCGGCGGAATTTATTTTGATAACAGAGAGTTCGATAACTTCGACGAACAGCACGAAGATATTTCTAAAATTCTTGAAAAAATCGACAAAACAAAATTTGAATCAGTTGACACTACAAAAGAAAGAATTTGTCCTAATTGCGGAGCCAAAATGGTTAAAAACAGCACAAGCATTCACCAAAGAATTGAAGTTGATGATTGTTATGTTTGCGGTGGCAAATTCCTTGATAACGAAGAATTACAAAAAATCAGAGCAGAATACGCTAACAATGAAGAACGCAGTGCAGACGTTTTGAAATATGTATATAATACCGTAGGTACAGAACTTTCAGAACTCGACAGAAAAAATGCCGAAGCGGTTCAAAAACGTGACTTGGCACAAAAATTATTCTACAAGGTTATGGGACTGTAAAATCTGAAATACCCCGGTTAATTCCATATAGTAACCTTCGGATAAAAGTTTATAAAAACGATAACAAGATAGAGGGGCTGTTTTTTGTACCTGTAGAGGGCATAAGTACAGCCCCTCTACAAATCTTGCAAACAACTCCGCAGGTTTTGAATAATACTTTTTCAATCGATTAATTTTCCCCGAAATTCTAGCCTGCCGCCTTTGATATGATTTTAACCGTATATAAGCACAAAATTCTTTCGGCATATCCTGAAAATCACGTTCAATACTGTCAATTGAGATAATTCGAGTTTTCTTAAACAACCATCCTGACAGAAGTTTTACCCTGTCATATTTTAATAAATACCTTGCCTCGGATTTTTTTATAAACCTGTCAAATTCTTTGAATTTCTTTGAGCGTAAAAATTTCGGATATTTTTGTTTAATAACTTTTTCACATTCTAAAATTTTGGATTTTACGGAAACTTTGTGTAAATTCAAGACCTCAAATTTGGCATGCCTGTCTACAAGTTTTGTAACTTGCAATAACTCTTTTTCATACTCATCAATACCAGATTTCACATCAAAGACAACCCCCAGCGACCCGCCTGTAACGGGCATTTGCGGTTCAAGTTTTGAGTGGATATAATGAGCAAATTCATGTAAAAGCGTCGGCACAACACGCTCCGGTGCAATATTTTTTGAAACATCAATCCTGTTTCTTACATAGAAACCCTGATGACCCCTTGCTTTTGTCGAAGTGTGAATTTCCAGTCCCAAACTTCTGTAATATTTGATTAACTCTTTTTCCAAAGCCATAACTCAAATATACAGAGATTATATAAATAATTCAACAACCAAACCGACAAAACCACTGAAAAATTTTGCGAAATTTATTTATACGTAATCTGTTTTTTCTAATTCATCACGTAACGGATTTGGCTGCTCATTTGGTTCTATTCTTGACGGAACACCGTGAAATGTCGGTGCAGTCTTGTATCTTGCCCTTGTATCAACACCTAATTCAGGAGGATAATACTGTATTGTCATGTCTGACGGGTTATAACTGTATGTTGACTGCGGCTGATTTCCGAAAACCCAATTATTCTGCCCGAACGCAGGTAAATTTACCCCTAAAAAACAAAAAAGCAACATTGCAAGAAATAAATTTCTGTATTTCATTTTCACCTTTCTTTCCCCGATATTTCCCCTAATTAAAATCCGGTATATTTATATAAAAAAACAAAGTAAAAAATATTTGTTAAAAATAATCCATATTGTTACAAAGGTTAATGTAATAATATGGGTTTATATTTTATATATGTTACATAATTCGTTAAAACATTAATTAGCACCCACCCTCAGAAAGGGAGGGAATAAGACAACTGCCCTCCCACCTTGGGGGAGGGCAGAATTTCTTAATGAACGGTAGTGAATTTAGAAATTCGGGAGAGGGTTTGAAGCATTGTCATTCTGAGGGCGACTATTTTTTATTGCCCGAAGAACCCCTGACAAGCAAAGTCGTTCAGGATTCTTCGCACTTTGTATAAATTACAGACCAATTTAAAAATATTCTGCTCAGAATGACGAAACCTTTACAAGTTCTCACAAAAATATTTACCCCTACCCCCAATAACGCTTAACGTATTGAAACTACTACCTTAAAATTAGTCTTCTTTTTCAAATTGGTCTTTGCCAACCGAACAAAGCGGACATACATAATCTTCAGGTAAATCTTCAAAACTTACACCGTCATTTTCTGCCGGATCATAAACATATCCGCATACTGTACAAACCCATTTTTCCATAAGTATATTTCCTTTCTCTGCTTATGTTAATACCATTACAATTCTATCTGATTATAAGAGTTTGTCAATATCATACCGAGTTTACTGCTGGGCTAATTTTTTCTCAATATCTTTTCTCACCTGATAATCCGAATTGTCGCCAAACTTTCTTGTTAAAAGCATAATTCCCGGTGCCAGAATTCCTAACGCTCCGATACATGCTCCAATATTTTTCAATACTGCAGATTTTTTAAGTTTTCTTACGGCATGGAAAAATTCATCAACAGATTTGCCTGAGTTTTCGTACTGGTTAAGAAGTTTTTCAAGTTTTTCGCTGACCCCTCTTAGTTTTTTAAGGTCTATATATCTTCTTGTATCAACTTTTTCAGAGCCTTTGAGAAGTTCAATAATGTCGGATTTTTTAGCAAAGTCAATAACGAGGTTTTTGTTATCAGGTTTTACTGCAAATCTGTAAATTTCTGCATCAGAAACATCTGCGGCTTTAAATGCTTCGATATGTTTTTTGATAGAACCGTCTTTGAATGATTTTTTCAAATCTTTTCCGAATATTACTCTTGCGTCAAGGTCAATAGAAGTACCTTTCTTGTCAGCATTTCTTTCAAATGCAGAAGCAATCCAATCCTGAGCAAAGTACATAAATGCCCAGAAACTGCCTTCTTTAATAACGTAGCCGAAGAAATCCTGAGGATTTTTTGCGTGGGTAAGTCTTTCTCCGGTAATTGAAGCATCAACAATCATAAGATTTTTAACCGGATCATATATAAAGTTCTGTAATCCGCCTGTGAATGTTACGTTATTATCTTTCTTCTTATTCGGGTGAACGTCTGCAAATGCAGCGGAGAACGGAACTTGTGAAGATTTTAAACTGTTTCTTAACGATTGTTTTTCAAAGTAATCTTTTTGAATTTGTTTTTCTGTATAATTGTGTCTGAATTTGGTTAAACCTAAATAAGTTCCCGCAGTCATTACCGTAGAAATCGCAAATTTCGCAATTGTTAAACCTTTTGCAAGTTTTTGATTTGCAAAAGCATGCTCAATATTTTTCATGATTTCAGGAGTCGGTGCAAATTCTTTAGCCGCTTTGACAATTTCAGGGTTTTTAAATATTCTGACATCGACTTTCGGATCAATTTTTGCTGGCTTATACATAATAAAATCAAGAATTGTCTTATATGCAGGAATTCCCCAGAGCCAAATTGCCTGTGTGCCGAATTCATCAATAAATCTGTCTTTTCCTTCTGCCTTATCCCCTGATAAATATGATGCCGCGGTTAATCCGCAACTGTTGGCAATATCTTTTATTGCTAACGGAACTTTTGAACTGTTATTTCCTAATGTAGAGTAAATTGTACTAACTGTTTGATTACTTAATATATTTGGTATCATTTTTCCTTATCCTATAGGAATGTATTACGAAATTATCCTTTCTATATAACCGCAATACTTTCCCGCTCAACTTGTGTATTACAAGCCCCAAATTAAATTCATTAATTTCACGATTGGAGCATTCGCCTTTATAGTTGAGTTTCGTCGAATATTTCTATGTTTCATTAGTTTAACCTTCACTTTCATTCTAAAAATACTGAATTGTATTAATTGCTATTTTATGAAAACTTTTTCATAATTTGTTACATAAAAAACAAGACCCCCGTTTGAAAAGGTCTTGTTTAAACTTTTATCCCGACACGACAGATTACCTGTTTAAAACAAGCCTTTCAAACTATATCTGCTACGTCGGTTTTGATTACACATTTGTGAATTTTCCTTTTTGATTTAATCTGTAAATAGGTTTACGAGTCGACAATAACATAAATCATTATAAAAATCAAGAGTAGTGTATTTTGTACAATAAATATTTTTACAAACCTTGAAACACTTTGTAACTCTAATATAAAATTTATGTAAAGATAGAAAAAGCTATGGTATAATAAACACATGAGGTTTGGTAGTAAGCAAAGGAGATAAAAATGATTCCTATTTTTGATTCAAAACGTCAATACGCACAAATTGGCGAAGAGGCTGAAAAAGCCGTATGTGAGGTTATGCGTTCAGGATGCTATATTTTAGGTCCTAACGTAAAGGCATTGGAAAGCGAACTTGCAAGTTACATCGGATGTAAATACACAGTAGCTTTAAACTCCGGTACTGATGCACTTCACATTGCATTAAGAGCATTAGACATCGGCGAAGGCGACGAAGTTATCACAACAGCATTCACTTTTGTTGCAACAGCGGAAGCAATCGGTATGGTTAACGCAAAACCTGTTTTTGTTGATATTGATGAAAACACCTTCAATATTGACCCTAAGAAAATTGAAGAAGCAATTACACCGAGAACAAAGGCTATTATTCCTGTTCACTTGTACGGTCAACCTTGTGATATGGATGCAATAATGGCTATTGCTAAGAAACACAACTTGAAAGTTGTTGAAGATTGCTGTCAGGCTATCGGTTCATCATACAAAGGCAAAAGAGTCGGAACATTCGGCGATATCGGATGTTACAGTTTCTATCCGACTAAAAACCTTGGCACAATGGGTGACGGCGGACTTTGCACAGTTAATGATGAAAAATTAAGAGACAGATTGATTGCTCTTAGAAACCACGGTTCTATGGTTCGTTATCATAACGATGAACTCGGTGTAAACAGCCGTCTTGACGAAATTCAGGCAGCAATTTTGAGAGTAAAAGCAAAACATATCGATGAATGGAATACTCAAAGAAGAGAGCATGCCGCATATTATAACAAATTATTTGCAAATTGCTCAGATATCCAAACTCCGGTTGAACTAGATGACACTTACTGCGTATATCACCAATACACAGTAAAAATCCCTAACAGAGATGCTGTTCACAAGATGTTGGGCGAAAACGGAATTGGTGCAATGTTGTATTATCCTATTCCGCTGCACTTCCAAAAAGTTAATGCTTGGCTTGGTATGGGCAAAGGCTCATTACCAATCACTGAACGTAATACAGAAGTTGTTATTTCACTTCCGATGTTCCCTGAGTTAACTAAAGAAGAACAAGATACAGTTGCTCAAACGTTGATTTCTTGCATTGAAAAATCAAAATCAGCAGCGTGTGTTTAAATTTTGTAAACCCTGAAACAAAAAAGCCCTCTCGATCGAGAGGGCTTTTTAATCTTTACATTTACGTCCACTATTTTAAAATTTGCTACACTATGAGATCCTGAAACATGTTCAGGATGACAAAAATTTTGGTTCACTTTGTAAAATTCAGGATGACAAAATATATCTAAAAAAGGTTCCGGTAATCAATGATTACTAAAACCTACTTTTTTCGTTTGCTCAAATTTGTTAAGATGCTTTCTTGATAATCAAAATTTGCCCATCAACTTCAAGTTCAACCATATCTTCTTCAGGTTTGATTTTAAGTAATTCTAGTATTGAATTTGGCATGTACAAAGTCCAACTGGTATTTTTGCGGGCAAATTTCCTGATAAGATATTTTTGCATATCAATATCATTTTCTAAAACTTCTTGGACAAATAGAGTTTTATCTTTCATTTCAAATTTTAATTTGGCACTTTCAGGATTAATACCTAATAATTTAATAACATCTTTAGGTACAATCAGTGCCCAACCATTTCCGCGTGCTGTTAAGAACTTTTTCATCAGTTTCCTTTTTTGTTAGACTATTGACTAATTTTATGTCCGATTTACAGTATTTAATATGTACTATTGATAGGAATAATAAAAGACTTTTTAAGAAGGGAGCAAATATGAGAAAACTAATTTCTATAGACTTAGACGGAGTTTTGAACAACTATGACGGAAACTACAACGAAACAAAACTTCCTGAAATAAAACAAGGGGCGAAAAATTTTCTACAAAAATTATCAGAAAATTACAGAATTGAAATTTTCACCACAAGAAACATTAAAATGACCGTACTTTGGCTTATTGAAAATGGTTTAATTCAATATGTTGAGAATGTTTCTAATGTAAAAAATCAATTCTCAAGTGTATTTGTAGATGATAGAGCGATAAATTTTGACGGAGATTTAGAAGAAGTTTATCAAAAAATTATTGAATTTAGACCATATTGGAAAAAATAATTCTTCTGATTCTAAGGGATACCACACATTTACCCCCGTCATTCTGGGGGCGACGATTTTTTATTGCCCGAAGAATCCCTGACACACTTTATCCTCCCACCTTGGGGGAGGGTAGAATTTCTTAATGAACGGTAGTGAATTTAGAAATTCGGGAGAGGGTTTAAATAGCGAAGTCGTTCAGGATTCTTCGCTTACGGCACTCGCAATAAACGGGTACGCTTACGCTTTCACCCTCTGCTCGTGCCTGCTCAGAATGACGATATACTTACAGATATTTAGGGATTCTCATATATTTACCCCTGCTCAAAATGACAGTATTTATTTTGATTGAACCCTCACCCAAGCCCTCTCCCGACCGGAGAGGGAGTTTTTACAATATTTACCCCTCCCCCCTAGGCTTGGGTGAAGAGTTTATGAGTGCCTTGAGCCATATTTTGTTTCAAGCCGTTATTTAAAAAGATGTCATTTTTTGAATGTTGAGCGATGTTTTCAGA
This sequence comes from uncultured bacterium, assembly GCA_945833895.1. Lineage (GTDB taxonomy): Bacteria > Cyanobacteriota > Vampirovibrionia > Gastranaerophilales > Gastranaerophilaceae > Zag111. The sequence goes on along the minus strand of CAMAGQ010000011.1, from coordinate 5,225 downwards.
TTGTTTACCGTTGAAATCCGCTCTCAAAAGATTATAAACCGCAGAAAACGCTGCCAATGTTGAATTATTGGTCAAACCCGTATCAGGAACATTATACTGTGTAGTAAAATCTGTTCCGGGACGAGATGTTAATTGTATTCCGTTTAACTGTGATACCATTTATAATCCTTTTAATTAATTTAAGCCAATGTCTGCATTGAGAAACATCCGCCTGCTGGGTTTCCTGCATCGTTGTACGCTTTTAATGTTCCAACTCCCGGATGCGGGTAAAATCTTTTATTTCCGACTTCGATACACTGGTTCGGATCCATCATTGTTTTTTGGTACGCCATGTTTACATTCGGGTCTAAGCCTACTGAATACCATAGTGCATCCAAGTTATTCTTTATTAATCCAAACGTTGAACTGATTACATTTCTTGTTTCTTCATCAGTTACTTTTATACCCAAATCTGTTTTGACATAGTTTTCAGTTTTGGCATTCACGTCTGTAATGTTTTGTATTGCCGATTGCCCATCAAATGAACTCATAATCAATCCTTTATATACTCTGCTCTTTATATATAAAGTATTTACATCGTAAATAATTGCCTTTTTTCACCACTATTGTTAAGTTTTATTAACGCAATTTATTCAAAATTAGACAAACACGTCAATTAAATAACATTTAGGAACTTGTGAACTTGCGGAATTAAACGTGTATTCTTATGTTTTTGGGTAAATCGTTCAAGAATTTCGGTGCAAAATTCTGATGAAACAGTCATTTTATCGCCTGCCATTTTGGGTTGAAGAATTAATTCTAAATTAAAATCTTGGGCAAGTTCAACACATTTTGCAATCTCATCTTCTGTAATAAATTCATCAAAAACGACTTTTGCAAAGGTTTCTATGTCTTTACAGTTTTCAAAAAATTTCCTGTGGAGTGCAAAACTGTCAAATCCTGTCGAAGATTTCAGTTTAATATCAGCAGAAATTATATCGATATTATCTTTAATTTCGCCGATTTTATCAAACAAAGTTGCATTTGTTTCAAGATAAATTTTCACTTCATTTTGAACGAGGGGAAGAAATTCTTTCAAAAACTCAACGGATAACAAAGGCTCGCCGCCTGTTAATGAAATTGAATGAAATGTTTTCAAATCGTACTCGGAGGAGATTTTTTTATACAATTCCTGCGGAGTAAACTCCATGCCGGTATTAAACTCTGTGTCGCAGTATGCACATTTCAAATTGCACCCGCAAAACCGTATAAACAGTTGTTTGTAACCTACAACAGGCCCTTCTCCTTGTATTGAAGCAAAAATTTCGTTAATCTTAGTTTTCATTCATTAAATTCTTTCTGATGTCATCATGTGATAAATTTTTAAGTTTTTCATACAACTTAATTTCATCATCCGATAAATCATGAGAAAATTCAATACTTACGACAATAATCAAATCGCCTGCCTTGCCGTTTTTCTTAATGCCTTGACCTGCAATTCGGAATTTTTGCCCTGAACAGGTGTTTGGCGGAAGTTTCAATTTTATCACCCCGTCAAATGTCGGGATTTTTATTTCTTCGCCAAGTGCCGCTTCATAAGGGGTAATCGGAATATTGTAAAAAATATTCTGTTTGTCAAAATGGACTTTAGTATGAGTTTCGATTTTAACGGTTATGTACAAATCACCGTTAGCACCGCCATTATGTCCTGTTCCGCCTTCTTGTTTCAATCTGAGTTTTGCACCGTCTTTGATGCCTTTCGGAATCGTTACGGTAATTCTTTTTCGGGTCGAAATCTCACCTTTGCCCCCGCATTCACTGCATTTTCCGCCGTTGACAAAACGATGCCCGAAACACACAGGACAAGTTCTTGTCGTCAATACGTTAATTACCCTTTTACTCCCTGTGATAACTTCTTCGGGAGTTATCGTAATTTCGGTTCTGATATCCTGACCTTTTTGAGGCTTTTTGTTTGCTTTTCTGCGTTCATTTTGTTTTAACTTTGTCAGAAAATATTTTATACTCTTTAGCAAAGAAAATTTCTTAGAATTTTTCTTTTCCGTTGTATTTTTTGAATTTTGCGAAGTTTTTGCATCATTTTTTTGTTCGGTTTTAGAAGTTGAAGTTTCCTTGTTTTGAGAAGTTTTGGAAGTGTAATTTCCCGTATAAGTCGTGCTTTTTTCTTGAGTAAAGATACCGTTCAAAATATTATATTCGTTGCGTTTTTGCGGGTTTGAAAGCACCTCGTAAGCACAGGTAATCTCTTTAAAAATATCAATAGCCTGCGGATTTTTGTTTATATCAGGGTGATATTTGCGTGCAAGTCTGCGGTACGCCGTTTTAATTTCAGAAGTCGTTGCACTACTGTCTACACCTAAAATCTCATAGTAATTTTTTGTATTGTTAAACGCCATACAATTTATCTAATGATAAATTTTAAAATTTCAACATCCCCGAAATATTTATTTGCAAATATCACTACGGTACTTTATCCCGTCAAATTTTATCCGGTTTAAATCATCATACAAATACTCTTTTGCTCTTGAAATAGTTGTTGCCGTTCTTGTCAGGACAAAGCATTCGCCTTTAGCAGTAAAATATTCACCTGACAAATTCTTTTTGCAGCCGATAAAATCGACATTTCCAATGTCGTCAATCATATCAAGACCTTTAATAACTTTATTGTACTGTCTTGAACTAACAACAGCAGAAACCGAGGCAAACCCGTTTGTTTTTACTTCATTATATTCATCGGCAAACAACCCCTCAATACACGCGTAAAAAATTCTAACTAAATCATCTTCAACCGAATTTAAAACAGTCGCCGCATCATAATCTTGCAGAAACGGTTTAAATTCATTCACCACAAATTTATCTTCATCGACTAACGTGCAATCAACTCCGAGAAACCCCAGATACGGAGAATTTTTTCGTTCTAAGGAGGTGAGGACATTTTTAACAACGTTTTCAAGTCTTGAGAAAACAACTTCAGACACCTTGTAGTCAGGAGCGAAACATCCCGTGCCATTTGTATAAAATCCGCCGTCACCGTCAGTTGTAAATTTGTAATTGCTAACAGCCGTAACCGGAACAGCACTATATCCGTCAGTCACAAAATACACAGTAAAATTATGACCAAAAGTAAATTCTTCAATCAAAATTTCTGTTTCACTTTTTGAAAATAAATTGTCCAAAAATTCACTCGCCAGAGAAATCGTAGGACAAACCAGCCTGTCTCCATGTGAATTGTTTTCTTTGGTGCGAATTAGTACAGGAAAATTTGCCGTTCTTAACCAATCTTCCGCAAGTTGAACTTTATCAAATACCCCGAATTTTGATGTCTGTGCGTGAATTTTATATAAAAATTTCTTTCCGTAAGACTTATTTAATGCAATTCTGCAAGCCTCCGCACAAGGTCCGAAAATATTCTGACCGTTGTCTTGAAAAAACGAAACAATATCCGCTTTTAAACTTTTTTCACCAACGGGAATTGTCAAATCTATCTCATTATCAAGCACGAATTTTAATAATCCCGTCAAATCATCTTCACGCAAATCGACATTTGTATATTCTTCAGATTCAATTCCGTTTGAAGGAGCAACAAAAATCTCCTCAACCTCTGATGTTTGTTTAAGTTTTGTCCCCAGTGCCGATGATACAGCCCCGCTTCCGACTATTAAAATTTTCTTCTTCCCGTTGTTCATAATAAATATTATACTACATAAAACAGAGGATTTTGTTAAGATATTTTAAGAAAAATAAGATTTATGTGCTAAAATAATGACAAAGTAGAAAAAAGTGTTAAAAACAAACCATAGTAGAATGGAATAGAGGTAATATGGCAGGTTTAGTAAACTTTTTATCAAACGCATTGCTCCCGCAGCAGCAAATCGGAACGACGGCACCGGTAATCACACAGCCGTCAAGCAGTAACCCGTTTAGTAACAACCCTTTTGTTAACTATAACGGAAACCGTTACGGTCAGTATTATGCACAAAATAAACCCGTTAAAGGCGGTTATTTTGCAGGTTACTACAACGGTAAACAAAATATCGTCGGCAGACGTTTATTCATTGAAGTTTAAGGATAAAACATATAATATTTAAGGTAAAAGGAAAATTTTGCGAACAAAGCCACGCTAAAAATTAGCGCGGCTTAAATTTTTGCATGCCCGAAAATTACCCCCTAATCCCAAATTCCGCAACTCAAATAATGGTCGCCGCAATCAGGAATGACTGTAACGATTACTTTTCCTCTATTTTCCTCACGTTTTGAGAGTTCAACCGCCGCAAAAATGTTCGTAGCACCGGAAATTCCCGACAAAATCCCCTCTTTTTGCGGCAAAAGTTTTGTCGTTTCGATTGCATCATCATCTTTTACAGGAATAATTTCATCAATGAGTTCAGGTGCAAAGTTTTTCGGAACAAAATTCGCTCCGATACCCTGCAGCTTATGACTTTCTGCAGGTTTTCCCGCCAAAACCTGTGAAGAATACGGTTCAACAGCAACCGCTTTTAATGACGGATTTTTCATTTTTAATTTCTTCGCTAAACCCGAAATTGTTCCGCCTGTTCCCGCTCCCGCAACTATTATATCGACTTTTCCATCGGTATCTGCCCAAATTTCTTCCGCTGTTGTAAGGTAATGTGCCTTAGGATTTGACGGGTTGTCAAATTGCGACGGGATAAAAGAATTAGGGTTGTCTTGTTTTAATTGTATAGCCTTATCAACCGCACCTTTCATGCCATCTGCGGCAGGTGTCAAAACAAGTTCCGCACCGTAAGCCTTTAGCAATGCACGGCGTTCAACACTCATTGATTCAGGCATGGTAAGAACTATTTTATAACCTCTCACTGCACATATCATCGCAAGCCCTATCCCCGTGTTTCCGCTTGTCGGCTCAATTATTAAAGTATCTTTATCAATTTTTCCTTCTTTTTCGGCATCCAAAATCATCTGCAATGCGGCTCTATCTTTTATTGAATTTGCTGGATTAAAATACTCAAGTTTTGCATAAATTTTTGCGTTTCCCGGATTTAATCTATTAATTTCTACCATCGGAGTCTTCCCGATTAGTTGTGTTAAATCTCTTGCTACTACCATTTTGTGCCTCCTTCCTGCCTCAAAATTTTATCTTAATTTTGATAACTTTACATGCCTGAATTGTCTTGACGAAACTATTTTAGCAAGTTAAAATTTATTTGTATATAAGGTGAAGGGAGTAGAAAATGACTAATATACAAGTT
>CAMAGQ010000010.1 GCA_945833895.1 uncultured bacterium | reverse complement strand
GATTTGTTATTCTGCCCCCTCCCGAATTTCTAAATTCACTCCGTTCATTAAGAAAATCAACCCTCAGCCAGAGTGGGAGGGGACAGTTCAGCAAATTAAACCCTTACCCCGGCATCAATGTCGTCATTCTGAGGGCAACGATTTTTAATGCCCGAAGAATCTTTCAGGATATTTGAAAAAGATCCTTCGCTTCGTTCAGGATAACGAAAGCAAGCAGGTCACCTTAGCATTCAAACATTTTATCTATTCTTTGGCAAGCCTTTATTGTATTTTCTCTGCTGCCAAAAGAGGTTAAACGGAAATACCCTTCGCCGTTTTTACCAAACCCTGAACCCGGTGTTCCGACTATTTGAACATTTTTCAGCAAGTAGTCAAAAAATTCCCAAGAAGTCATATTATTAGGGCATCTTAGCCAGATATACGGTGAATGTTTTCCGCCAATATGCCAGATGTTATGTTTTTTGAGCGTTTCTGAAATTATTTTTGCGTTTTCTTTATAGTAATTCAAATTTTCTTGAATTTCTTTCTGGCCGTCCGGTGTAAATACAGCCTCTGCTCCACGTTGAATAATATACGGAACTCCGTTAAATTTGGTTGTTTGACGTCTTAGCCACATTTTGTTTAATAAACCGTTTTCAATTGATTTCGGAACGATTGTGTAACCGCATCTTGTTCCCGTAAAACCTGCCATTTTTGACAATGAACAGAATTCTATTGCACAAGTTTTCGCCCCCTCAATCTCATAAATACTGCGAGGAAGATTTTCATCAGTAATGAAACATTCATACGCTGAATCAAACAGGATTACGGCGTGATTTTTTATTGCGTAATTAACCCAGCATTTCAGTTGTTCTTTATTGTAAACCGCACCTGTCGGATTGTTTGGAGAACATAAATATATAATATCCGCCTTGACAGAGTTATCAGGAAGCGGAAGAAATTCATTCTCGGCATTTGCGTCGATATAGACAATTTTTCTGCCTGCCATTGTATTTGTATCAACATAAACAGGATAAACAGGGTCAGGCACTATTACGGTATTGTCTGATGAAAATAAGTCCAAAATGTTGCCTAAATCGGATTTTGCACCGTCAGAGATGAATATTTCGTTCAAATCAAGTTCGACGTTATGTTGTTGATAGTATTTTTGAATTTTTGTTTTCAAAAAGTCATAACCCTGTTCAGGCCCGTAACCTCTGAAAGTTTCCTTAACACCCATTTCTTCTGAGGCGGTTTTAAGTGCTTGCACAACAATTTTACAAAGCGGAAGGGTTACGTCGCCAATTCCCAGTTTGATAATCTCTTTATCAGGGTTTGCCACTGCAAATTCGTTTACTTTTTTAGCAATTGTTGAAAATAAATAACTGTCCGAAATATTTTGATAATTTGTATTGATATTCATAAACCTCAAACTCCTGTTTAAATTCTCTTACGGCTCAAATTATAACATAAACAACTGCGTCGGATACATTTTTAGAATAAAACTTCTCACAAATTTCTATGTCAAATTGCTTTACTAAAGTTTACATTTTAGCAAAAAATATTTTTTTTTTGACTTTATTCTGGTATAGTCATGAGAAAAGACTATAAATGTAGTACAGTAATTTTGAGAAGGTAAGTATGGCAGGACATATACTTCATAAAACAGAACAAGAGACGGTCACTCGTCCAAAGAAATTATACGTTTCTATCCCTTGTAACAGAGTCGACGAAGTTGAAAAAAGATTAAAGGTTATTTTTGAAGAAGAATTAAACTCAGAAGGTTCTATTTTAGTAAGTTATAAACAAAGTATTATTTCAAAGTTAGCAAAATATTTATCGGGAACTATCTCCAAACCAGCATCTATCGGAATTGCAGGAGAAACCGCAAGCGGAAAGTCCACGATTACTCTTGACATTATTGAAACGATTAAATCGTTTGCGACAGAATTTGAAATCGAAGATGCAATCACCAGAGTTAATACCGACGATTATTACTATGACCGTTCGGAAATGGTAAAAGAAGCGGGAAGTTTTTCAGAATTTGCTAAAAATTACGATTTAGATATTCCGCAAGCCTTAGAACTTGAACTTATGAGTTCTCACATTAAAGAATTATTGGAAGGAAAATCCGTTTATCTTCCAAAATACGATATGTCAGGTACTGCAAAAAGATATGATAATCACACATTGGCACGTCCTTCCAAAATTATTATTTCGGAAGGTCTATTTACACTTACGGAAAAAATCAAAGATGCTTTTGATTTCAAAATTTACGTTGATGTAAGAAGTGAAGTTCAAAAAGAAAGATTTTTTGTAAGAGCGGCTGAACGTGATTTGGGTGAATCAGCAAAGGGCATATACGAAAACGCCTCTAAAAAGGCTGAGATTTACATAAAACCTTGCAAAGCAGATGCTGATATCGTCTTGTCGGGAGAAGCCGTAAGAGCACGTTATAAAGCATTTTTGAACAAATTAATCGGAATAGTTCAGCAAGAAAATTTTAAAAATAAGTTAATTGTTTAATATACATTCATTATGTAAAGTTTTGCAAATTTCTTGAATGTTCCTAGATACATATTATAATGTCTAGTGGAGATGTATTGTAGGATTATATACAAAACAAGGGAATATGCAGAAGAAATTTAGACAACTATTAACTATTGCAGCGTGTGCTACTTTACTTAGTAACACAAGCAATTCCGCTATGGCAGCAGACCCTCCTGCTTCTCCATCCATTTATGGTAAAATAATGGATATTACAGCCCCAACATTCGCCAATGGTGTCGATGGTTCTATCGGTAATATTTATGATATCCACGATTCAGGCACCTACTGGTACAGCGGCGGAGAAAACACTTTGTATGTACATGACGGCGGCAGTTTAACCGTTCATGACTACTTAACATCTTCGATTGTAAACGGCTACCTGATTGCAACAAGCGGTACGATTACAGCGGATAAAGACGGTACATTAACTATTGCAAATAACAGTTTTATCAGAAGGGATGTAACGCTTAATGTTGTTCAGGACGCAACACTTGCAATAACAGGCGGGGAAGTTTTATTAAATACCGGCGACCAAATAGACGGGCAAATTACAATTTCCAGCGGCTTGTTAGAACTTGATAATTTTACAAGAACATCTTCAACTACCTCAGCCATCACACAAACCGGCGGTACAATGAACATCACAGGTACCGGCATGGACTTTGCCAGTGATAGGGACAGTATCACGGGCGGTACGGTGAATGTCGGACAAAATACTGTAGGCGGTTCTCTTGGAGTTACACACGGTTATGTCGGCTCCGGTGCTACAATAAATATTTTTGAAAATAGTTCAATGGAAGTTAAAGGCGGTAACGTTACGTTAGATGCAGGTGACACCTACAGAGGCGACGTTACGCTCTCAAGCGGTCAATTGAACTTAGATTCTGCATCAAAAACTTTCAATGCAACATATACCCAAACGGGCGGTGATGCAATAATCACAGGTTCGGGATTTGATTTAAACAATTCTGCGGATAACATCTCAGGCGGCGATTTGTACATTGGTGACGGTTCAACGTCGGGTAATCTTTCGGTTACAGAAGGTACAATCGGTGCAAATACAAATGTCAATATCGGTTCAGGCAGTTCATTGAATGTCAAAGGCGGAACAGTAAGCCTTGACAATAAAGATATTATTAATGGCGGTATTAATATTGATAACGGTACAATAAATCTGAACAATGCCGAAAAATCAACAACTGCAACATTTGTACAAAACGGCGGTACAACAAATGTTACAGGTGACAGTTTTGTCTTAAATAATACAAGTGATGCGATTAACAACGGGAACTTGAATGTCGGAAGCGACGCAGGGGCAGGCACATTAACCTTGCGCGGAGGTTCAATTGCTTCTGAAACCGACGTAAATATCGCAGGCGGTTCAACCATTGATATTAAGAGCGGTTCACTCGCACTTGATTCAAACGACACCTGGACAGGTAATGTTAATGTTCAAGGCGGAACTTTAAACGTTAAGAACACAAACAAAACAGGAACTTTAACCCAAAGTGACGGAACGATTAATGTTTCGGGTAACGCTTTTGACTTGAACAGTTCAACCGACAAACTCGACGGCGGTACGTTGAATATCGGAAACGGTTCTACAGCATCGACTCTGACTGTTTCAAACGGTACTATTACACGCAACGAAGACGTTAACATAAGCAACTATTCAAACCTTAACATTACGGGCGGAAACGTAACACTTGATTCAACAGATGCTTGGAACGGCAATGTTAATATTTCTGCTGGTGATTTAAGTCTTGAAGAAACCTCAAAATCAGCAAGCGGAATTTTCCACCAAACAGGCGGCGATACAACGATTACAGGCAGAACTTTTGACCTGAATAACGACCTTGACTATATTGAGGGCGGAAACCTTACAATCGGCAACGGAACATCTTCTTCTAAATTAACAATGTCAGAAGGTGCGATTGCAAGCGGTGCAAAGGTTAACCTGACTAAAAACGCAACAATCGAAGTTGACGGCGGGGATTTGGTATTAGATTCTCAAGATACCTGGGCAGGTAATGTAACGGTATCCGACGGTACAGCAAAACTTAACGGAGTAACAAAACAGCAGGAAGGTGTATTCACCCAAACCGGCGGTATCACAACGATTACAGGCGACGGGTTGGATTTCAATAACTCGGAAGACATAGTCAGCGGTGGTTTACTGCAAATCGGAAACGGTTCAAGCACTTCTTTAACCCTGTCACAAGGTACAATTCAAAACGGTGCGGAAGTTAACATCAACAAAAACGCAACGGTGAATGTTGACGGCGGTAATTTATACTTGAATTCAGGCGACACATGGTACGGTGATGTTAATATTACGCAAGGCGGTTACGTAAGTGTTGCCGATATTAACAAAAACGCACTCGGAACATTGAACCAAACAGGCGGTAACTTAGACATTACCTCAACGAAGTTTGAGTTAAACAATTCAGGCGATAAAATTATCGGCGGTACGTTGACTATCGGTTCAGGCTCAAAAGCAACAACTCTTGAGGTTTCGGAAGGTACAATCGGTGAAAAAGCAACCGTTAAACTAAATTCTAATTCATTTATGACTGTTATGGGTAACGGTAATGTAACCTTAGACTCAGGCGACACTTGGAACGGCGGAGTTGAGGTTAACGGCGGTACTTTGACCTTGAACGACATTAACAGCAAAAACGGTGTGCTATCGCAGTTAAAAGGTACTACAAACATTACGGGTACAGGCTTAGACCTTGATAATTCGGAAGACCAAATTATCGGCGGTACGCTTAACGTTGGCGACGGTTCAAATTTATCTAACTTAACAGTATCAAAAGGTACAATCACCGAAGATGCAAGTGTAAATATTAATAACAATTCTACTTTGACGGTTAACAGCAGCGGTAATGTTGCACTTGGTAAAACAAGTACAATCAACGGTAATGTTGATGTTAAAGGCGGAAGTTTCAGCGTTGATTCCGTTCAGAAGAATGCGAGTGGAAAATTCACCCAATCAGGCGGTACTACAACGATTAAGGGTATAGGCTTTGACCTTAATAACGCTGGTGACAGCATTTCAGGCGGTACTTTTAATGTTGGTGACGGAACTCAGGCAAGTGAAGTCAACATTTCAAAAGGTGTAATTCAATCAACTGCGGTTACAAATATTAATTCAAATGCGACCTTGAATATTTCAGGCGGTACGGTAAGCCTTGGCAGTGATGATACTTATAACGGTGAAATTAACCTTTCAAACGGCGATTTAACTCTTAAATCGGTAACAAAAGGCGAAGACGGAGTATTAAACCAAACAGGCGGTACAACAACTATTACGGGAACAAGTTTCGGACTTGATAATGTTTATGACAGCGTAACAGGCGGTACGATTAACATTGGTAACGGAACAACTGCGACGGTTGTAAGTGTTGCAGGCGGTACAATTGGCTCGGGTGCAACAACAAATATCAATTCAAATGCAACCTTGGCAATTTCAGGCGTTGGTAATGTAACACTTGACCAATCGGATATTCTTGACGGTAATATCAACATGGCAAGCGGTAGTTTAACACTTAATAATGTTGATAAAAACCAACAGGGTGTCTTTATACAGACAGGCGGTTCAACTAACGTAATCGGCACAGGTTTTGACTTGAACAACTATCAAGACAGAATTTCAAACGGTTCACTTACAATCGGAAACGGCACAACCGCTTCAGATTTCACGATTTCGGAAGGTACTGTTGACGGCAATGTTAGAATAGGTTTGAATACAAATTCTCAGTTAAATCTTGCGGGCGGAACTTTGACATTTGATAGCAAAGACTCTTGGGACGGCGATATCAAGATGACCGGCGGAGATTTCACTATTGATAATGTTGATGAAAAGAACGGCTCATTCACTCAAACCAAAGGTACAACGACCGTTCTTGGCAAAGGTTTTGACCTGAACAACAGCAAAGATAACATCAATGGCGGAACCTTGAATATCGGCAACGGAAAAACCGCATCTGATTTGACTGTTTCAAAAGGTACAATCGGCGGTAATACTACCGTTAACTTGAACGAATCTTCTAAATTAAAAGTAAACGGCGGAAGCGTTACATTTAACGAAGAAGGAAGCATTAATGGCGACATCAGCGTTTCTGACGGTTTCTTGTACTTAAATTCAATTGGCAAAAATGCGGATTCAAAACTTACACAATCAGGCGGAGCAATAACTGTTACAGGCGATGAATTTGACCTGAATAATGAAGACGACAAGATTAAACACGGCTACTTTATTATAGGTACAGACACTGATACTGCTGATATGTCAATTTCAAAAGGTACGATTGACAAGGGTGCAACAACAATTATTTCAAGCGGAAGCACCGTAAATATTAAGGGCGGAAGTTTGTCACTGGATAAAGATACCGACAGACTTGACGGTAATATCAATATGTCGGCAGGTAATTTGGAATTAGATTCGATTTCTAAAAAATCTGACAGTACATTTATTCAAACAGGCGGTGATACTACTATCACAGGCAAAGGTTTCTCTTTGAACAATTCTGCTGATACTATTTCAGGCGGTACGGTTCACGTAGGCGGTTCAGTTCCGCAAAGTTCACTGGGAATAGACGGCGGTACAATTTCATCATCTGCTGTTGTTAATGTAGACAAGGGAAGTTCCGTAATCATGAGCGACGGTTCAATTACCGACGGTGCAACCATGAACTTCAAAGACACAAGTAATTTTGCAATGTATGAAGGTACTATTACAGACGGTGCAACAATTAACCTGAAAAATAGTTCAGACTTTACAATGCAAAAAGGTTCAATAACCAACAGTGCAAAAGTTAACGCAACAAATTCAAGCACAATCAATATCGGACAGGGCGTAATTTCAGACGGTGCACAGATTAATCTTGACAGAGAAGCCGTGATGAATATTGAAAACGGTGCAATCAAAACAGGTGCTATTGTATCACTTGGCGATACAAGTGCTTTGAACATGAAAAACGGTAATATTACCAAGAATGCGACCTTAAATCTTGACGATAGAGCCGTATTCAACATGGATAACGGAATGATTGACGAAGGTGCGAACCTGAACCTTAATTCACAAAGCACCTTCAACCTAAAAGGCGGAGAAGTTGCGAAAGATGCTAATATCAACCTTGGTGAACACGCAACGATTAACCAATCAAACGGAAAATTAGCACTAAATTCTGGTGATACATACAGCGGTACGATTAATCTTGAAGGCGGAAACCTGCTTCTTGATGACGTATCAAAATCTTCTACGGGTATATTAAATCAAACAGGCGGACAAACCCAGATAATCGGAAGCAACTTTGATTTGAATAACTCACGTGATAAAATCTTAGGCGGTTCGTTGATTGTCGGTGATGTAAACGATAAATCGACTTTAACAATTTCAAACGGTACTGTTGCAAAAGACGTTGAAACAACCATTTACAAAGGCAGTACAATCAATGTTGCGGGCGGAGATTTAACACTTGACAGCAACGACCACTGGAACGGTAATCTTAATATATCATCAGGAGATTTAACACTGGATTCTGCTCAGAAAAGTGAATTCGGAACATTCACCCAAACAGGCGGAGAAACTTTCATTGAGGGTTCGGGATTTGACTTGAACAACGAAAACGATAATATTTCCGGCGGTAAAACTATCATTGGCGGAACAACCGAAAACAGTGATTTAACTCTATCTGAAGGTAAAATTTCATCATCAGCGGACGTTCGAGTTAAGAATAACAGTTCAATCAATGTTTCGGGCGGTTCAATAACTGACGGAGCACACGTTAAAATTGAAGATTCAAGTGCGTTGAACTTATCAGACGGCGAAATCAGCAAGAAAGCGGTCGTCAATTTTGAAGATAATTCAAAAATGAATATGTCAGGCGGAGAAGTTACAGACAGTGCTGTTCTAAACTTTGAAGATTCTTCGGCATTTGCGATGTCTAACGGTACAATTAAAAACGGTGCTCAAGTTAATATTACCGAAAATTCATCAATGAACATGACCAAAGGTAAACTAACTTCTAATGCTGAATTGAATGTATCTAACGAAGGTGTATTCAATATGGTTGGCGGAATAATTTCTGATGATGCCAAAGTTAACCTTGAACACGAAGCCGTAATGAACATGTCTGACGGTGTTATTAAATCAGGTGCAAGCGTAAATCTTTCTGATACAAGCGTTTTGAACATGACAGACGGTAACATTACAAAAACTGCGACCATAAATGTCAACGATAGAGCCGTATTCAACATGGAAGACGGTACATTCAACGATGGTGCAACATTAAATCTTGATGATCAGGGCAGATTTAACATTAGCGGCGGTGAGTTTGATTATGATGCGACAATGATTATCAGCGAGCAGGCAACCGTAAACCAATCAGGCGGTACGGTAAGATTGGATAAAGGCGACACCTTCAACGGTACATACAACTTAAGTGGCGGAGATTTGGCTCTTAAGGGTGTTAAGAAATCCGAAAATGCCGAATTTAATCAAACAGGCGGTAACACTTTAATAACCGGCACAACCTTTGATTTGAATAACAGTGCCGATAAGATTAATGGCGGAAGTTTGACAATCGGAACTGCTGATGACCCGTCAGTATTAACTATTACAAAGGGTTCAGTCGGTTCTGATACGGTTACAACAATTGTCAAAGACAGTTCAATAAATGTTGCGGGCGGCAAACTTGCTTTGGATAGCGGTGATAAAATTGACGGCAATATTAACCTTTCAAAAGGAAACGTAAAACTTGATTCCGTAACAAAAGGTCAATTCGGTTCGTACAGACAAACTGACGGAACTACTGAAATTACGGGTAAAGGTTTCACCTTCAACAACGAAAATGACTTAATCTCAGGCGGTATGGTAATCGTTGGCGGTGAAGCTGCAAACAGTGACTTTACAATAGAAGAAGGTGCAATTTCTTCTAATTCTGTTGTCAAAGTAAGCAACAACAGTTCTATCAATATGAACGGCGGTCAAATTACTGACGGAGCGACCGTAAAACTCAAAGATACTTCTAACTTCAACATGACTGACGGAGATATTACAAATAAGGCTCACCTTGTATTTGACGACTCTGCACAGATGAACATGTATGACGGAACAATAAGTAATGAGGCAACTCTTGATTTCAATGACAATTCAAAAATGAGCATGTCTGACGGAGATATTACAAACGGAGCAATTCTGAACTTTGCTGACGATAGTAATTTCACAATGACAAGCGGTGAAATCTCTGAAAGTTCAAAGGTTAACCTGCGAGATAACGCAACAATGGATATGACTGACGGTGAAATAAGTTCAAATTCGGTTATAACCCTGAAAGACAAGAGTAAATTCCAGATGAACAGCAGTACAATTTCTGATAATGCTGTTGTGAACCTTAACAATGAATCCTCAATGTTCGTTTCTGACGGTAAGATTGCAACCGGTGCAACCGTAAATATGGATGATTACAGTACCTTGACAATCAACGGCGGAGCAATAACCGATGAGGCAAAAGTTAACCTGAATGACAGAACCGCATTAATTCTGACAGACGGAACAATCAGTGATGAAGCAGTTATCAATCTTAACGACGCAAGTTCAATGACGATTGAAGATAACGGTGTGGTAGATGAAACCGCAATTATAAACCTTGATAACCGTGCAACCATTAACCAAAACGGCGGTCACATGGCGTTGAATAACAACGATACCTACGAAGGCAGAATTAATATGGCGGGCGGAGAACTTACAATCAAGGATATTTCAAAAACAGAGTCTGCGGTATTCTATCAAACAGGCGGTGAAACAACCATACTTGATACCAAGTTCGCACTGAATAATGACAAAGACAGAGTAGCGGGCGGAACGTTGAATATCGGAACACTTGCCGACCCTGCAATTTGGAACATTCAACGCGGACAGGTTGACAAAGATGCTTCCGTAAATGTTGAAAAAGGCAGCGGAATTGAAGTAAACGGCGGTTCATTGGTATTGGACGGAGCAACTGATGATTTAAGAGGTTCGCTCACAATGACAAACGGTATTCTCGTACTTGATTCAATGGATAAAAAGCACGAAGAAGGTGTGTTCACTCAAACCGGCGGAACAACTCTGGTTAAAGGCAAAGGCTTCACGATGAACAATAACAACGATACCATTTCAGGCGGTATTGTTAACATTGGCGGAGATACGGCAGACAGTGAGTTGTTAATGACCGCAGGTACAATAAAAGGCGACGCTGTTATATATATTGACAACAACAGTAATTTAGATGTTGGCGGAAGTGCCGTTGTTACTGACGGAGCAAAAGTTGCCGCATCTGATACAAGTTCCGTAAGCGTTTCAGGCGGTACAATTACAGGAAATTCAAAGATTTACTTACAAGATGACAGTGAATTGAATGTTTCTGACGGCGAAGTTACATTTGATGCTTATATCGCACTTGGCGAAAACGCAACATTAAATCAATCAGGCGGAAAAGTTTCCTTGTCAGGTGATGAAGATGTTGTTGCAGGCAGCATAAATCTTTCAGACGGTGAACTTGTCCTAAGAGGTGTTGACAAAGTAACAACCGAAACAGTTACTTACAACCAAACAGGCGGTACTGCTAACCTTGAAAATTCAAGACTTGCTCTAACTTCTCCAAACAGTAAGATTTCAGGCGGAGCAATGAATCTTACAAACAGTAAATTGGATATTGCTAACTCGTCAGAAAATAAATCTGACTTGAGCATGACAACCAGTGAACTTATTTTGCGTGACGGTAACAAATATATTGTAACAGGCGGAGAAGTCGATAAAGAATCAACATTAAAACTTGAAAGAGGTTCAACGTTTAAACTTGACGGTGAAGAGGCTGTTATACGTTTAGACGGTCAAAACGATATTGTTGAGGGTACTCTTGAAATCGCAGACGGCAGATTATATATTTCGGATGATTTAACAAAGATTACGACTACCGACGGAAATTACATCCAAACAGGCGGTGATGTTGAACTTGATAATTCAACATTAATACTTAAATCATCAGGAAGTAAAATCGCAGGCGGAAGCATGACCCTCAAAGATAATTCTACTTTGACTGTTGCGGATGCAAGTACGGGTGTAACGGGCGGAGCATTGTCTATTGACGATACTTCAAAATTGAATTACCTTGCACTGTCAGGAATGACACAGTCTGCAAATAAAATTAATTTAGGTACATCAGGTTACGTAAACACAATGAACGGCGTAAGCACGAATAATGAACTGACAGAACTTGTTGTTAAAAACGGAACTGATGGCGACGGTAAGGCAGATTTTGCAATTGATATCAGTGCAAGAGCAAACGGCAAAGCAAATTCCGATAAATTCACTGCTGATTCAATTTCCGTATCAAGCAAGGGCGATGTCGGTATTATTAACATTGATGATTTCCAATTTAACGGAGATGTATATAAGTCAGGAGCACCGATTGATAAACACATAAGATTGGGAAGAGTATTTGATTCGGATAATATAGGTGATGAAATCAAGTTCACAAGTACGGATAAAGAAATCGCTACACCTATCGGTAATTATCGCTTGAATGCTTCACCTGCTAATGACGGAAATTATTCGTTAGATTTGACAAGATTTAACCCTCAGGTATATAGAGGACAAGTTACAACTGCAGCCGCATACTTTAACCAATTATCCGTAAACGATACATTGTTTAATAAGGCACAAATCAGAAGATACAGCCCAAGTTACGGCGATATGTTCAGAAACAGAACAGCGTTGGTTGAAGGAACTGCAAGTTACGACAGAACCTTGAGAGAAAGCGAAGTTTGGGTTGAAACAATAGGTAACTTTGAAACCCTTAAGTTTAATCACGACTTGGATAAAGTCCGCAACAATTCTTGGGGTACACTTGTTGGTGCAGACTTCGGGGTTAAACGTTTAAGACGCGGTTGGTCTTGGGTTCCTACAGGTTACATCGCATACACAGGCGGGCACCAGACATTCAACGGTGTAAGTGCTTACCAAAACGGTGCTCAAATCGGCTTTATGTCTAGTTGGATGAAGGGTAAATTCATTGAATCCGCATTGATTAATACAGGTATATACACTAACGATATGGATGTTGCGGGTAATTCGGAAGATGCCTTCGGATATTTCGTAGGCTTGGCAAGTAAGACTGCTTATGATATTCCGATTTCGCACAACTTCAAAATTCAACCTGCATTGACATTGTCATATAATATGTTCGGTAAACAAAATTACCACACTGATTACGGTAATATGCACATGACAGCAGGCTTCTTGAACGGCTTCAATATCGTACCGAACCTGAACTTTATCTGGCAGAGAGAAACATGGAGTGCTTACGCTCAGATTTCTTATGCTTGGAACTTGTTCACAGGTTTGAACGGACGTGCCGGAAATGTTAACCTGAACAATATCAAACTGGATGAAGGCTACGTTCAGTACGCGGTCGGTATGACAAAATCATTCACGGACAGATTGGATATGTACGCTCAAGCGACATTCAGAAACTTTGGCAGAACAGGTGTTGTATGTCAGGGCGGCTTGAACTGGAGATTGTAGAAAGTTAATTTGCCTGTTGCTTTATCTCCGGTATTTTGGGGGTATTCAGGTAATTGTGTAATTAATAAGAAAGTGGCACGGTTTATTTAAACCGTGCCACCTTTTGACTGTCAATCGAAAATTTTATTAAACAGCAACTTTCATTGTTTTTTCAATGATTTCATTGAAACTGTCTGCTTTCAATGATGCACCGCCGATTAAAGCACCGTCGATGTCAGATTTAGCCATTTGTTCTTCAATAGTTGAAGGTTTTACAGAACCGCCGTAAAGAATTCTGATAGAATCAGCGGCTTGAGAACCAGCAACTTCTGAAACAACGCTTCTAATCATTTTGATAACTCTGTTTGCTTCATCAGCGTCGCAAGATTTGCCTGTACCGATAGCCCAGATTGGTTCGTAAGCGATAACTGATTTTGCAACATCTTCTGATGAAATTCCGTTTAATGCTGCTCTGATTTGAGATGCGATGTGAGAATCTGTAACGCCTGATTCTCTTTGTTCTAGAGTTTCACCACAGCAGATGATCGGGATTAAACCGCCTGCTAAGATTGCTTTTGCTTTTTTGTTAATCATTTCATCAGTTTCTGAGAAGTATTGTCTTCTTTCTGAGTGACCAATAATAACGAAAGAACAACCTGCATCTTTCAACATTTCAACTGAGATTTCGCCTGTGTAAGCTCCTGAGGATTCCCAGTGGCAGTTTTGACCTGCAACATATAATTTGCTGCCCTGACATCCGCAGTTGCAAGGGATTTCAGCAACCTGATTTAATGATGTGAATACAGGTGCGATTACAACTGTAGGTAATTGAGGAGCATCAAATTTTGATACAAATGATTTGATTCCTTCGTATAATGCTTTTGCATCGCTTTGCAAAAGGTTCATTTTCCAGTTTCCTGCAATAATTGGTTTTCTTGACATAATATCTCTCCTTTATTAGTACATAACGTCACAGGTATTTTATATTAAACAAAAATCTTATGCAACTGGGGTAAATATATCAGAATATAGGTAAAAAACCTCTATTCTTCATAAATATTGCGGGGGAGAATTCCTGTCAAATCTACTTTTTATTAGGTGTGAAATAATACACAAGGATAAATGTTAAAATTCCGATTAGCCCGACATGTTTAAATTTCATAATAATAAATGTAATTACTGCGGCAATAATTATTGCAAGGAAAAATCTTTTAATTGAGATAGTAATTCCATTTTTAATGTTTTCGACAGTTTTAATTTCTTGAGCCATTTTGTCGATATTTGATTGACCTTTGGCAAGTTCTTCGGTTTCTTCGTCGATAATTTCCTGTTCCTTAAGTTCCTCTATCGCCTCGTTGTAACTTCTGTTCACAAATCTTTCGACTAAATTCAAAGTTGTTGAGTGCGGAGAATCATTTTTAACACAAGCGTACATGACTTCCCACATGACGTACCAGATTTTATTCATGACAACTTTCCAATATTTTGGCGAAATTCCTGAGCGAAACAGGTCAATTTCTTTGTGGAAAGACCATTCTGCAATTATTTGGATGTAAAAGCATTGTTCTTCAAAATCCAAAACCTTAAAAACTTCGTTATCGTTGATTGAAGATGCCATTAGTGTCATTGATTTTCTCATGTTATTTTTCAGGTAACTCGTTTGCAAAGAGTTAATATCTTCAGGCAAAACTGTCGATACCTGTTCAATCAAATTTTCTATGAAATCAGAGTATTTTTTATCAATAACAATTTCTTCCATTTTACTATTATAAAAAATAAGTTCTAAATAGTTGTCATATATATAGAGTAATTATTGAAAACAAAAACGACCCTGCAAATACAAGGTCGTTTTCTGATATTTCAAACTCAAAAACTTATACGGAAGCTAAAGTTTTGCTTCTTTCAAGTTGAAGAGTTGTTGTTGTGATATCACAAACAGAACTTGGTCCGAAGTATTGAATAGCACCAGGGAATAAGTATCTGTCATTCATTGCCCAGTCTTCTCTGTTGTCTTGTAATCTCTTGAATACAGGACCGTCAAGTCTAACCAATGCTTTTTGGATAACAGGTTTCATTTCACCATGACGTTTTTCCATGTTCATCATCATAGTAAGAGGAATACCGCCTGCAATCCATTCATCAGCAGGCTGAGTCAAGTTTCTTAC
The DNA here is from genome assembly GCA_945833895.1 of uncultured bacterium. Classification (GTDB taxonomy): domain Bacteria; phylum Cyanobacteriota; class Vampirovibrionia; order Gastranaerophilales; family Gastranaerophilaceae; genus Zag111. The sequence goes on along the minus strand of CAMAGQ010000010.1, from coordinate 7,222 downwards.
AGAAGATAAATAACCTGTCAACCCGAAGTTAATCAAAGCAAACGCATTGTAACCCAATGAGTAGCAGTAATCAGCATCGAAGTTTGAAGGGAATGCACAACGACCTTCGTAGCCGAAGAAGTGAGATTGTGCAGAGAATTTACCTGAGAACTTGCCTTCTGATTTCAATTGGCTTAATCTTGCTGAAATCATTTCGATTAAAAGTTTTTCGGTTTCAATTTTTGAAACTTGAACGTTTCCGTGCGGGTCACGGTCAGCAAGCAATTGAGTTTTGATTAACGCAGGTAATGATGCGTAAACCTTAGCGTTTTCACTTGATAATTTGCTTTCTACAATGCTGAATTTTTCGCTTGCAGATGCACTTACAAATGAAGAATCTGATTCTAATGATGCCATAATATCGTTCAAATTAGAAATCATGGAACCCATTTCAGGAATAAATTCGATTAAACCTTCAGGAACAACAGCGATACCGAAGCTTTTGCCGTTGTTTGAACGTTTAACGATAATATCTGTCATATAGTCAATGATTGAAGACAATGACATTTTCTTTGCTTCAACTTCTTCAGAAATCAAAGTGATGTTAGGTTGAGTTTGTAATGCTGCTTCTAAAGCAACGTGAGAAGCACTTCTGCCCATGATTTTGATAAAGTGCCAGTATTTTTTAGCTGAATTAGCATCACGTTGAATGTTTCCGATAAGTTCGGCATAAGTTTTTGTAGCGGTATCAAAACCGAAAGAAATTTCGATTTGTTCGTTTTTCAGGTCGCCGTCGATAGTTTTCGGACAACCGATAACTTGAATACCTGCGTTATTTTTAACAAACCATTCTGCAAGCAAAGCAGCGTTAGTGTTAGAATCGTCACCGCCGATGATTACAACGGCAGAAATTCCTAAACTCTTACAAACGGCAAGAGATTTTTGGAATTGTTCTTCTGTTTCCAATTTTGTTCTGCCTGAACCGATAATATCAAAACCGCCTGTATTTCTGTAAGCGTTGATAAATTCGTCATCAAATTCAACATATTTACCTTCAATAATACCTGAAGGGCCGCCTAAAAATCCATACAATTTGTTAGCGGGATTAGCGTTTTTCAAAGAGTCGTATAGACCTGCGATAACGTTGTGTCCGCCCGGAGCTTGACCGCCTGATAAAATTACACCGACATTTCTTACATCAGAAGATGAAGAAGATGAAGTTGATTTGAAAGTTACGGTTGGTTTTCCGTAAGTGTTTGCGAATAAATTCTTGATTTGTTCTTGATCTCTAACAGATTGAGTTGCAGAACCTTCAACCAATTCCAAAGAGTTCACACCGTTTTGTAAACTCATAGGTAATTTTGGCTGGTACTTTAATCTTTCAATTTGTAATGGTGAAAGTTTTGTCATTTTAATATCCTTTCCTTTTGTAACCAGTGTTTACATGGAATATTCTACTATAAAAAAGAATTTTAACAAAGAAGGATAAATGTCCGAAGTTTTGTTGACAGATAAAATTTAAGTAGTATGCTTATAAAGCACTAATACTATATAAGCACTATATGGAGATATACATGGAAGACTTAATTGCAGAAATAAGACTTGATATACTTGAATTACAGAGTAGTATGACTATTTTAAATCAAGCACTAACAAATGAATTTGAAGAAGTAGAAAAAGAAGATATACATAATCATTTACAAATTTTAATGGGAAAATTAGAGTTAATAGTCAAACAATTTGATAAAATATACGAAATGACTGAAAATCAAGATTAATCATTTGCAGAAACGAGTGAGGTTAAATCAACTTTTAAGATTTGAGAAAGTTGGATTAATTTTTTCAGACTTATACATCTCTCATAGCGTTCAACGTGTCCTATAAATTTTGGATTAGCATTAAGCATTTCTGCAAGTTTTTCTTGAGAAAATCCCTGCGCAAGTCTATACTTTCTTATATTTTTACCGATATTTGTATAAATAGTAGTTTCGTAATCCATATAGTGCTATATTAGAATATGTGCTTTAAATGTACCACTAGCGTATAAGCACTATTGAGGAATTATTAATTATATAAGCATTCTCCTTGTATATATTACGTAAATCTACTCTGCTCGCTCGTTCTGCAGACGAGTACCCCCATCCAGGGAAGGGAATAGTGCAAATCCTCCTTAGTGGGTAAAGGTGAGATAGTAATAAACTTTTTAGATACTTTTTGTTACATTCCGCTATTTTAGGGCAATTTTTGGCAGCGAAAATTTTTTATATATGTATAGGGGAAAAGTTTAACATGGGAAAAAATTTAGACACTAAACTCTGTTTTGATAAGCAGATTAATATCGATAATATGCCGTCAGGGTTCAATTCGGGCATGTTTTTGGACGGGGCGTTTTGCAAAAAACAATTCCCGACGCTTGTTTCAAGTCTGAATTATATTGAGAAAATCAACCCTTATGCAGGGTATAATTTCGGAATTTTACAAATTGAAGAAAATCTTAGAGATGAAAAATTAAGGTCTATAATTTTGGAGTTGGCAAAAGCAATCGATGCAAATTCTGAACTTGAAGTAAAAAGGATTAAGACAAAATACGCTGATACGAAAGAGTTTGCACAGGCAAAGGCGTTTCTTGACAGGAAAGTCAAAGAGATTTGGAACGTTTTTGACAACAAAAATACAGCCTTGAAACTTCCGAAATCCGCAATGAGAACTCTGGGGATTTCTAATCAGCCGTCGCTTGATTTTCTTTTTGAAGATACATTGAAATATTTCGAACAAGAAAATTCCGCAACAACTGTTGATGTGATTAAATCGGTTTTGAATAATGTCAACCTTGATTATTCGTTTGACGATATTTTAAAATATTTGAAATCAATGCACGAAAAACGTGTGTTTGACTACAATTTCCACACTGCAAAATTTTTGTCGCAGCAGTTGAATTTTGACAAAAACAAGTTAAATAATCTTGGAATTACAAAAGATAAAGTGGATGAGGTTTTTGGAACACTTTCTTTTTCTGAAAAAATTCGGTGCGTTTTTAATTACTATTTAAAGTTCAAGGTGAAAGGTTAATAAGTATTAAGATTTTTGAAAAATCCTAGCAAAAATATTCATGTTTGAACTTAAATAATAATATGAAGATTGATTTTTCAAAACGGACAATTTCATTTTATGAAAAGAACGGGGTTAAGTTGTTCAACAAGTTTAACGCACTCAATACGAGGATGAAACCTGTTGATATGCACATTGACGAGAGTGACAAGTTTTTTGCGATTATGGCGGATGATGCCGAGGGGAAAAACCTTGGAACTTTTGAAATTATATTCAACAAACCCGCTTCAACGATTGAGGGTAAACAGTTAATTTCATACAGAGAGCAGGAAGGTAACGGGCAACTTCTTACGCTTGCTGCGTTGATGGAACTTGCTCAAAACAGGATGAATAAACTTACCTATTTTGCAGGTGATACAAAAAATATTCCGTTTTTGGCAAAATTCGGGTTTATTTTGGAAAATGATGATTCAAGATATATTATGAACGGCTTGAAACAGATTATAAAAAGTAAATTGCCTAACATTGAGGAATTTAAGTACAAATCAAGATATTTACATTCAAGGCTTGATATGCTTGGCGACGTTGTGCCTGATGACAAATCACTCTTCTACACGGGCTGTAAGGTTTTGAGCGATTATTTTAAATTCCTTGCACGTCATAAGTTCCCTGAAAAATATTATCCGTATCTGGAAGTCGGTTCTGATATGAAGTTCACGGACTGGGAATTTGTCACCAACAGAAATTATCTGAATAAAATGGTGGAAAATACACACTATCTTGATTACAAGTTTTAGTTTCGGGGATTGGCTTTGTTTATCGAAAATTTTAAAGTAGAAGAGTGGTTTAATAAATACGAAAAAGATTCGGTGTATGATTTGGCGGATACTTGCGTTGACTCTTTGAGTTTGGAGGAACTTTTTGACCTTGTCGGCGATAAAAATTTGCATCTTGATGAAATTCTTAAACGAAAATTAAATTACGGCGATATTCACGGAAGTTTGAGGTTAAGAAAGGCGATTTCATCGCTTTATGAAACGCAAACCCCTGAAAATATTACAATAACCCACGGTGCAATCGGTGCAAACCAACTTGTTGTCATGAGTTTGATAAATCACGGGGATAAGGTTGTTTCAATAATTCCGACATATCAGCAGCACTATTCTATCCCAAAATCTTTCGGGGCGGATGTAAAATTGTGTTTTCTCAAAGAAGAAAACAACTGGCTTCCTGATTTGGATGAATTGGAAAAACTTGTGGCAAATGACACAAAAATGATTTGCATGAACAACCCGAATAACCCGACAGGTGCGGTTATTCCTGACGATATGATGAGTAAAATTGTTGAAATTGCTAAAAAATCAGATGCTTACGTGCTTTGTGACGAGGTTTACCGCGGGTTAAATCACGAGGGAAATCCTTTTTCCGTTTCGGTTTCGGATATCTATGAAAAAGGAATTTCAACCGGCAGTATGTCGAAAGTCTTTTCGCTTGCGGGGTTAAGGCTTGGCTGGATTGCCGCGAATGATTATGTTATCTCGCAAGTCAATCACCACAGGGAATACAATACCATAAGTGTTGGGATTATCGACGATTATTTTGCAAGTTTGGCGATAGAAAATAAAGACAAAATTATCAAAAGAAACCTTGAAAAAATCAAAACAGGTAAAGAAATTTTGACAAACTGGGCAAATTCCGAACCAAATGTCAGATTGGTTGTTCCACGTGGCGGGACTACAGCGTTTGTGAAATATAATCTTCCGATTTCTTCTGTTGAGTTGTGCAAAACTTTGCAAGAAGAAACAGGGGTTATGATTTTGCCGGGGGAAACGCTTGAACTTGACGGGTATTTGCGAATAGGTTACGCAAATAACTTTGAACAACTGCAAAAAGCACTCAAAATATTCTCCGAATGGCTTTCGTGATTTGACAAAGTGCGGTGTGGGGGAATGTATTGTGCCCCCAGGCACTAGAGCAAAACCTGTCACACTGTCATTCTGAGCAAAATATTTGACCAGTATTTACGGTATTTTTCTACAGAGTGCGAAGAATCTAAAACAAAGTTTATAAAAGATTCTTCGGTAAAAGCCTCAGAATGACGAATTGACTTTCCTTCGCCCTTTGATGAGGATATTTTATACGGCGTGCGAAGACTCCAAAGCAAAACTTGTCAGGGTTTCTTCGGGTAATAAAAATTTCCACCCTCAGAATGACCTGAAAAGTTATATTTATTATTTAACACACAGGCAATTTTGAATTCTGTCGACAATTTTTGTTAATGCGATTTTTACGTGTGCGTAATTCAAACCACCCTGCATATAGGCAACATAAGGTGCTCGCATTGGGCCGTCGGCTGAAAGTTCAATGGTCGAACCTTCAACGAAAGTTCCGCCTGCCATAATGACTTGATCCTCGTACCCCGGAATATATTCAGGAATCGGAGTTACATATCCGTTTACAGGCGACAATGATTGAATTGTTCTGCAAAATTCCTCAAGCGGTTCAGGTGAACCAAATGTTATATTTTGGATAATATCGGTTCTTTTTTCGTTGAATTTCGGAGAAGAATCGTATCCGATTTCGTCGAAGATTTTTGAAGCAAGAACAGCCCCCTTAACAGCATCACAAACAACAGACGGAGCCATAAACAAGCCTTGGAAAATTAATCGATGCTGATTGAACATTGCACCGCCTTCTGAGCCAATCCCCGGAGCGGTAAGTCTGACAGCAGAACGTTCAACAAGAAGTTCCTTTCCCGCAATATATCCGCCTGCTTCGACAATTCCTCCGCCTGCGTTTTTTATCAACGAGCCTGCCATTAAATCTGCTCCGACTTCTGTCGGTTCTTTGGTGTCTACAAATTCGCCGTAACAATTATCCACGAAACAAATACAGTCAGGGTTTTTCGCCTTAACCACCTTACAAATTTTTTCGATTGTTTCGATTGTTAATGATTTTCTTGTTGAATATCCCTTCGAACGCTGAATTAAAACCATAGTCGTTGTTTCATCAACCATTTGTTCCAATTTTTCAAAATCAATATCGGTGTCATTGAGAAGCGGAACTTCATCATACAAAACCCCGTTGCCGATAAGCGATGCTCGTCTTGTTTCCTCATCGCCCATTGTTCCGATAACTTCCTGCATTGTGTCGTACGGAGTTCCCGCAACTGATAAAAGTTTATCCCCGTATTTCAAGTTCCCGAAAAGTGCACAGGCAAGCGTGTGTGTTCCTGATGCAAAGTGAATACGTACAAGTGCTTTTTCTGTTTTGAAAACCTGTGCAAAAACTCTATCCAGAACTTCTCTGCCTAAATCGTCATGCCCGTAGCCTGAAACAGTATAAAAATGTTCAGGGGCGACTTTGTTATCTATAAACGCCTGCAAAACTTTTTCCTGATTGTAATCTCTTATATCTTCAATAATCTCAAATTGTTGTGCTAAATCTTTTTCAGCCTGTTTTATAATCTCTTTACCTGTTTTATTCATATTCCTAATCCTTCTTTTAAAACCATAATATTACAATCAAAAGAAAATATCAAAAAGCCCTTACGTGTGTGCGTTTTTTATTTCAAATAGTGGCGGCGGAAACTTACTCTAAGTTTCCGCCGCCTTCTTAATTTTTAGAATTTATTTTTCATAATGAAGAAATTATTCTTCAACAGATTCTTCGCTATCTGCTGAAACCTCTTCAATATCGGTTTCATCCAACGCTTGTTGATTCATTTCTTCTTCAATTTCTTCTTGAAGTTCTTCTGAATTTACAACATCTTCATCTTCAGTTTCTTGTTCTTCTGTGTATTCATAGTTGTTGATGTTTTGAGTTTCAGCCTGTTCCATTTGAGAAACTGATTTAATATCGATTTTCCAGTTAGTCAATTTGTGAGCAAGTCTGACGTTTTGACCTTCTCTGCCGATAGCAAGGCTTAACTGGTCGTCAGGAACTACAACAAGTGCTTCGTGAGCGAACTCATCATCAGCCATGATATCAACAGAAATAACTCTTGCCGGAGATAGAGCGTTAACAATATACTCTACAGGGTCTTCAGAGTATCTTACGATATCAATTTTTTCGTTTTTAAGTTCGCCGACGATTGTTTGAATTCTGTTTCCGCGAGGTCCGATACAAGCACCTACAGAATCAACTTCAGGGTCGTTTGACCAAACAGCGATTTTTGTTCTGTAGCCTGCTTCAC
>CAMAGQ010000009.1 GCA_945833895.1 uncultured bacterium | reverse complement strand
AATGCCGAAAATCAAAGCGGATTCTCCGGAAGGCATAAAGGCTTTTGAACACTTGAAAGCGAATGGCGAATACAAAGGACTTGATTTTATGGGTCTTGGATCAGAAGAATACAGAAATAACCCGTTAGAAGTCGAAGCATACGCTATGGGGGATAAAATGAAAGATTTATTCCAAAAATATATGGGAGCGACATCCTTAATGGCTTAATTTCCAATTCAGATATTTTGTTAAATTTAAAATTCTCTATTTTACATCTTTTATCTTTTGTACTAAAATAAATACATAGATTAAAGATTAGAGGATTTGAAAGGGAAAATAAATGCAAGTATCTATAAATTGGCTAAATGAATTTGTTGATTTATCAAACATTGAAGTTGAACAGATTGCTCACGAACTTACTATGAGCGGATTGGAAGTTGAAGGAATTGAAGAAGTTCAGCCGAAATTTACAAATATAAAAACTGTTAAAATTGAAAAAATAGATGCTCATCCAAACTCTGAGCGTTTGCACCTTGTTACAATTAACGACGGAAAAGAAAACAAGACAGTCGTTTGCGGAGCACAGAATATTCAAGAAGGTCAAATCGTACCTTATGCAAGCGTTGGTTCTCAGGTACTTGACAGAAAAACAGGTGAAATGTTCACACTCACTCCTGCCGTAATCAGAGGTGTAACCTCACACGGTATGCTTTGTTCCGCTGATGAACTCGGCGTTTCTGAAAGAAATTATCAAGAAGAAGACGGCATTCTTATTTTAAACAGAATATTCCCGAATGTCGGCTTGGGAGAAGATGTAAAAGACGTTCTGGGATTTGAAAAAGACACAATCATTGACGTTGCGCCGACTGCAAACAGAGGCGATCAAATGTCAGTAATCGGTATTGCAAGAGAATTGAGTGCCCTATTCAATACTCCGTTAAAAGTTAACAATGTTGAATACACAAAAGACCTTTCAACTAAAGATTTTGAAGTCGAAATCAAAGACGAAGACGTTTGCAAATACTATTCAATCGCAGTTTTGAAAAATATTAAAATCAAACCGTCACCTGACTGGATGCAAAAAAGACTTCTTGCATCAGGTGTTAGAGCAATAAATAACGTTGTCGATATCACAAACTACGTCATGCTTGAATACGGCTGTCCGTTGCACGCATTCGATTACGACAAATTGGACGGCTATTTATGCGTAAGACGAGCAAAAGAAGGCGAAAAACTCGTAACCTTGGATGAAGTTGAAAGAACCTTAACCACAGATACAGTGCTTATCGCAACAAAAACAGAAGGCGTATGTTTAGGCGGTGTATTTGGCGGTGCAAACTCTGAAATCGACGACAAAACAACATCAATCGCACTTGAAGCGGCATACTTCACCCCTGCAACAAACCGAAAATCTGCAAGAAGTGCCGGCTACAGAAGTGAAGCAAGTGCAAGATTTGAAAGAGGTATTGACATTGAAGCCGTAAAACCTGCACAGTTAAGAGCAATGCAACTGCTTGTTGAGTATGCGGATGCTGAAGTTGCAGGCATGGCAGAAGCAGGCGAAAACGTTCTTCCGCCGACAGAAATTACACTTCGCTACAACCAAATCAAAAGAATTTTAGGTTGCGAAATTTCTGCTGATAAATGTATCAATATCCTTGAAAACCTTGGATTTAAAAAGTTAGGCGGAAACGATGCGGCTGCAAAATTTGCAGTACCTAGTTTCAGAGCGTATGACGTAACAAGAGAAATCGATTTGATTGAGGAAATCGCAAGAATTAACGGTTACGACAAAATCTCTCCGACCCTTCCTAACAAATCACAAATGCCTGAAATTACAATAGGCGAAAAGGTTATCAAAAGAGTTCACGAACTAATGCTGTCAGCAGGTTTAAACGAAATTCAAACAAGTTCGCTTATCGGGAAGTCACTTCTTGACAAGTTCAAAATGTCATACAACGAAGAAGGTGCTGTAAGAGTTGCAAACCCTGCAAGTGAAGAGTATTCAATGCTTCGTCAAACCCTTGCCGCAAGCGTTCTTAACTGCATGAAATATAACTTCGACAACGGTCAGAAAAACTTCTGGGCTTACGAAATCGGCAGAACTTACCTAAAAGTCGCTGAGGCTGACGAAAAAAGTTCAGGCGTAAAAGAAACTCTTGTTCTTGAAGGTGTTTTGACAGGTGAAATACAAAATTCTAAATGGCAGACTTCTTCAAAACTTGATTTCTACAAAGTAAAAGGTATTTTAGAAAATCTGTTTGAAGATTTAGAAATCACAAGAAGAATTAAACTTGTGCCATTTGAAAATTCACCGCTTGCTCAAACTCACAAAGTTTTCCACCCGTACAGAACGGCTGTTATCATGCTGTTAGGCAAACAACCGCAGCCGATAGGTTACTTTGGACAAATTCACCCGACTGTTGAAGATAAATTAAAACTCAATCAGGAAGCATTTTTATTCAAGGTTGACCTTGATGCCGTAATTGCGGCGGTAAAAGAAAATGTTCCGAGATTTAAACATCTTCCGCAATATCCTGAAGTCAGAAGAGATATCGCCTTCATAATCAATGATACGGTATCTTGCGACGACATTCAAAAGGTTATCAAAAGCGGCGTAAAACAAAACATCTTCAAAGGTTCTGATATATTTGACGTATATCAAGGTGAACACGTTGAAGAAGGGTTCAAAAGTGTTGCTTTCAGAATAAGAATGCAGGATGAAAACGCAACTTTAACCGATGAAATCATTGACCAACAAATGACATCTGTTAGAGAAAAACTTCAAAAAGCATACGCTCAAATATCCTTCAGGGAGTAATTACGATGAAAAAAACAATATTATTCTTGATTTTTACAGTTATCATCAGTTTTGTCGCAAATATAAAGACTTTTGCGAAAGATATTGTACCAATCAGACCAAATATTGCACAGGTGAACACAATCGGCATGTATCAGGTCGGAAATGATATTACGATTTACGCAGAGCCTGATGAAAATTCTCAAATACTCTATCGGGTTCGGTGGAATGAGGACGAGTTTTTCCCTGCCGAAATCGGTGCTGAAAACTTCTTTGTAGTGCTTTTGCCTAAAAAATCGCTCGCCCTTGTCAGCGTGATGGATTACGACGATGATTGGGTCGAAATTATGTATAACAACTCAACAGGAAAAACCGGCTGGATAAAAAAAGATGACCCGTATAAATTTATGACATGGATTGGATTTTATAACACTTACGGTAAAAAATACGGGCTGACCCTGCTCAAAAGCAGTCCTGAATTTTGCAATAATTTGAAAGCCTCACCTGAAGATTTAGCAAAAACAATTTCGACAATTAACCACCCGCAAAAAATCAATTTGAGTATTATCAGAGGAAACTGGGCATTGATAAGCGTATTTGACATGGACAAAACACCTAAAACCGGCTACGTCAGATGGCGTTCGGATGACGGTGTAAGGTACTTTTTCCCTGAGTTAAAACCTGCACCTTAACTGTTTACAGTTCGTTTGTAATTTTTAGGATTAGTTTTAATTTGTCCTCAGGCAGAGTTTCTAATCTTTGAGTGATTTTTGCAAGTAATTCATGCTTAGACACCAGATGATTAAACTTGAAAAAATCCTCATACGAAACATTCAGGGCTTCGATAATTTTTTCTAAAGTTTCCAGTGACGGATAGTTACGCCCGTTTTCAATTCGGCTGAGATGTTTTGAATCGATGCCAACGACTTCTGATAAATGCTCCTGAGTTAATTTTCTCAACTCACGAAATTCCTTTATCCTTAACCCTAATAGTTCTTTTTTAGTTTTCATAATTATACCTACAATATGATGATATAAATTAATAAGAAAAATATAACTATACACATGTAGACAAAATTACAAAAAGGTGATATTATATATCAAGTAGTAACAATAAATATAGAAAAAAGAGAAAAATGGTAACAATTAAAAGAGGGTTTACTTTAGCGGAAATCCTTATTACATTGGGTATAATCGGAATAGTTGCAGCAATGACATTACCTGCATTGAATACAAGTATTAGAAGAAAAACTGCTTCGGCAAGACTTAAAACATTTTACTCAAGAATGAAACAAATGCTTTTAACAGCAGAAAATGAACAGGGGGATGCGGGTTACTGGAACACAAGATTGCCAAGTTCAGAATTTTGGGATACATATTTTTTACCATACATAAAAGCGACAAAGGGACAAAAGGGCGATAAAATATATTTTTACGACGGTTCAAGTTTAAGTTTGTTCGGGCACGGAGATTGTTTGGAATTAGAATACGATTACAACGGTGACAAAGGTCCGAATCAATGGGCTAATGATAAATATTGGTTCATAATATGTTCAGAAGCAACAAACAATAACTCTAATAAAAACCGCTGGTGTTCAGGGTTTTGTGCAAGAAGGCTTGACGCTGATAAAAACAATAGAACAAAATTATACAACGATTGTAAAAGCAATCGAAAATTATGCTCGGCTCTGTTAGAATATGACCATTGGGAGTTTCTTTCTGATTATCCATGGTAATTCCGTCATTCTGAGCAAAATATTTTGGCAAAACGTCTATAATTTATACAACGTGCGAAAAATCCCAAGCAAACCTTGTTAGGGATTCTTCAGGCTTAAAAATAAAAGCCCTAAGAATGACGGGGTAAATATTGTCACCCCCAACCACAGCCAGAGAAGGGGAATTTATTAGCACCCACCATAACCCTGTCTTAAATTTACTCCACGCTCACAGAGTTTCTCCAAAACGGCAATGCCGTAGTAGGCTCAATCTGTTCGCTATCCGGACTCGTTTCACTCCGTCCGTACGTAAATTCGCTCCCTCAGAAAGGGATGTGAGGCATTACCCATTAAAAACTAAAACGGTCTTGTTTGATTTAATTTCAAGCGTAAATCTCTAAATCTTGCGATATCTTCCTGAGTTTTGCCGGAATCCTTAAACACCGCCTGAGATGTAGGATGAACCATCAGCACATAATCCATGTGAATTTCAAGGAAATTATATCTTCTTGGTGATTGATTTCCTGTTCTAGGATAAATCTCTGCGTTCGTAACCGCTAAAAATCTTCTTTCCTTATCATTCAAAAGGTCTGTCAATTCTCTGTTTGTATTTGTATATTTTGAAACATGAACAACACCCTTAATATCATGGTCTGCTGTTAAAATCGTTACCTCTATTGGTACTGTATCACAATGTTTTGCCATCCTTCTTCTCCTCTTTATTAAATTATATTATAATTTACAGAATATGTCTATATATTAAGATTCATCAAACATGTTTCTTAAACCTGCCGCCGTAAGTTTCGTGAACATCAACAATTGAAACAAAAGCTTTAGTATCAATATCTTTTACTATTTCAAGCATCTTAGGCAGTTCAAGACGTGAAACAACGCAATAAATTAGATCCTTATCCATACCTGAATATCCGCCAATCCCTTTCAAATATGTAACGCTGATATCAAGTTTATCAATCAATTCGTTTCCAATTGCTCCGGCATCATCACTGATTATACGCACAGATTTTGAACTGTTAAACCCTTCCAGTACAACGTCTATGACTTTTGAGGCAATAAAATAAGTCAGAATAGAGTACATCGAACTTTCCCAACTAAAAACAAGTCCTGCTGCCAAATAAATAAAAAGGTTAATCCCCATTATAAATTCGCCGACAGAACAACCGAATTTTTTTGACACAATCAAAGAAAGCATTTCAGTACCGTCAAGAGATGCCTCACTTTTGAGAATTAAACCGACACCGACCCCGAGAATTATACCGCCGAAAACAGTTGCCAGAAAACTTTCATGAGTCGCACTGTAACCGGAAAAGACATTCAATGCAAACGCCAAAACTACGCAAGCATAAAGTGTTTGCAGAACGAATTTTATCCCCATTTTACTGTAAGCAAGCAAAACAAAAGGAAGGTTTAGCAAGATAATAATCAACCCTAAATTCCATTTTGTAATATGGCTTATAATCATCGAAACACCGATAATACCGCCGTCAATAACAGAATTAGGGATTAAAAAAGTTTCAAGAGCAAACGCTGTAACAAAAACACCCATAGTTATAATAAAGTATTTTTTTATAAACCTAAAACATAATTCGGTTATTGATGTTTTAACAGCCTGTGCCATCAGTTATTTCTCTCCTTTATTCAAAGTAATAAAGTTTTCCAATTTAAAAATTGATTTCTTTTCAACCTGTTCAACTTGTTTTAGCCCGAGAATATTTTCTAAATCCGCCTTCAATGTCGGAATATCATCATATTTTTTTAATGTTCCGTCAAGAGTAATCGAAACATCACCGGTTTCTTCAGAAACAACAAGACAAGCGGCGTTGCTGTTTTCGGTCATTCCAATAGCCGCTCTGTGACGGGTTCCGTATTTCCAACTAAGTTGCGGATCATCCGTCAACGGAAGTAAAACCCCCGCAGATATAATCTTTGAACCGCTGACAACGACAGCACCGTCATGCAACGGAGTATTTACGTGGAAAATTGTCAACAGTAATTCCGTTGAAACATCAGCATTCAATATTGTTCCGACATCACGGTAAGTATTACTCAAGTCATTTTGAAAAACTATCAAAGCTCCCGTGTGAGATTTTGACAAGTATTTTACAGCCTCGACAATTTCCTTAATCACATCGATAGATTTATCGGCAGTTTTAGTTTTATCATTTTCAAACAACTTCTTAAAGAAGTCGATTTGCCCGAGATAACCCAAAAACCTTCTCAATTCAGGTTGGAAAATTACAATCAAACTCAACGCAACCAAACTTACGATTGAACGAAGAAAAACGCCGAGGATATTAAGATTTAAGGCGATAAGAACTTCACCAAACGCCCACAAAAACACAAGTACAAACGCACCTTTTATGAATTTTTCGGAATGCGTATTTTTGATAAATCGTTGGTAAAAAACAATCAAAATCGCGACAATAATACATATTTCAAAGATATTTTTCAAACTGAATGTTTCTTTGAGATAAATATGCCAATTGCCGAGTACATTTTGTAATAACATTGATAAATATTCTATCATTTTTTCAACCTGTCAGGAATTATATCGTGTGCCACTAAATCTTCTAACGATTCTCTTTTCACTATAACCTCTGATTGAGAATCTCTCACCAGAACCATTGCCGGTTTTTGAACCCTGTTATAATTTGATGCCATTGAGTAGTTGTATGCTCCTGTATTATAAACACAGAGAACATCACCTTCTGCAAGTTCGGGAAGTACAACATTACCGATTAAAATATCACCTGATTCGCAAAATCTTCCTGCAAGAGTAACCATTTCATCTTTTGCCAAATCTTTATTGTTCGCAATTTCAGCACAATATTTTGCCTGATACATGGAAGGTCTTGGATTATCTGCCATTCCGCCGTCTATTGCCACATATTTTGTACCGTGCGGAACTTGTTTTGAACTTCCAACTGTATATAAGGTTACACCTGATGTAGAAATAACACTTCGTCCCGGTTCAATAAACACTGTAGGTTCAGGGATATTATATTTTTCAATCACGTCATGCAACTTATTTACTATCAACTCACCGATTTCAAAAGTTGAAGGCGGAACATCTTCTTCCGTATATTTAACACCTAAACCGCCGCCGATATTAATTTCGTCAAGTTTTAGACCGTATTTTCTGTCAATTCTTGAAATTTCTTTTGCAAGAATTTCAATTTCATCAGGATAAATACCCGTTTCAAAGATTTGAGAACCAATATGAGCATGCAATCCGTGCAATTTGATATTTTTGTATTCGTTAAGGATTAAATCAATCGCCTCATCAACTTGAGTTAAATCAAACCCGAATTTTGAATCAAGATGCCCTGTTTGAATATATTCATGCGTATGGCATTCAATGCCCGGAGTAATTCTCAAAAGAATATCAGCGACTTTACCTTTTACTGACGCGATTTCATTCAACAGTGCAAGTTCAAAGAAATTATCGACAGAAAACCTGCCAACACCAAAATCCAACGCAAGTGATAATTCATCGTAAGATTTATTATTACCGTTAAACAAAACCTTACCCATATCAACTCCTGCATTGTGAACCGTGTAGATTTCACCTGCGGAAACCGTATCAAAACCAAAGCCTTCTTCATTGAGAATTGCCGTAACTGCACTTGTACATAAGGCTTTTGATGCGTACATCATTCTCATTTTAGGGTACTTTTCAAATGCTGTTTTGTAGTCGTGACAAATACTGCGAATTGTCGCTTCGTCAATCACATATAAAGGTGTTCCGTATTTATCGGCAAGCGAAACCAAGTCACAACCTCCGATAGCCAAGTTCCCCTCAAAATTTCTGATTGTTGTCACGGGTTTTATATACTGGTTTGTACTTAAAGTATTCAAATTACACCTCTATCTTTGATTATCCGTATTTATAATAACATAATTTTGACGTTTTTACATACAATAAATTAAGTATTTAATATGAAAAATATTTGTCGAAATCGACATCATCAAAACTGCACAGCAAAAGATATACCTCATCATCTTCGTCCATTCGCTGAAATTGATATTCGTCAAATTTCCAATACTTAGGATTTATGCCAGAAACTCTGACAATTCCTTTATCTTTAAGTATTGTCAATTTCTTTTTTACAATATCAATAGGCAAATCAACCAGTTTTGCAAGTTCGACAGCCGTTATGCCTTTATCTGAGGAACACTTTTCGGGAGTCAAAAACATTAACTCCATACCGATTGATTTTAGTGCTTTGTCTTCATCTTGATGTAAATCGTCCATATTAAAAGTTTAACCTAAATATATTATCAGGATATCCTTTATTTAATTGAAAAATTATAACAATTACGCAGGGAATATCTATTCTTCGTCCTCGTCTTCTGTTTTAATCTTTGACAAAACCAACTGTGCCATCTCTTTTGCGATAATTTTTTGAGTATCAGCCGGACAATTTTGCAACATATTCATTGCTGTTCTTAAGGTTGTATCGATATCATACCAACGACCTCTGCGATTATCATCTAATCCTGAACCCACGGCATTTATAATATCATCGACCGCTTCATATTTTTCATCTTCAATATTGTGTTCAATGATAATTTTGATTAAATTCAGTGCTACTCTAATCTGAGTTTGGTCGTCTGTTTCTTCTAATGTTTTTACCGCTTCTGATAAAACGGGATCTTTGTCATACCAGCGTCTGTAGTGGCTTGAATACTCTTCCTTCATAATTTTCTCTCCTTTACTTTATATTTTAACCTTGTTTAAATGTAACTCCTTTTGTGCCTTTCGGATATTGCCAATCTATTACTCTTTTTTCACAAGCAATTCTGCATGCTCCGCATTCAAGACAATTTTCGTAATTAATAATTATTTCCTGAGTGTCTGCATTCCACTCGTAAACCTTTGCAGGACAAATATGTGTACAGTTTTTGGAAATGCACAACCTGCACTTTTCCTTGTCTGTTATTTTCAAGTGCGACTCTGTATCAGGTGTATATTTTAACGTATATAATTTTTTATCTATATTCATAACAAAATACTCCACAATAATTTCAAGACAGCAAAACAATCTTTGACCAACTCGATAGGTTTTCTGTCGGTAAAAATACTTTTTATAAAGCCTCTGAAATTTTCTTTCTTCGGAATACTGTTAACAGACGTGAACATTTCAAAAAACGCATTGATTTTCTTGAAATAATAAGATAAAAACGCCATTTTTCTTGAGTGCATAGTATCCATCAAATCTTTGTATGTTTTCATATCTTTTAAAACAAAAGACTCTTTCAATTTATTTTCATACAAAGAAAGCATTTTTTTAGAAAAGTCGTTATTATTAAGTGCTTCGATTGCCGTTTCAGCGGCAAGTTTACCGCTAATCATCGCAAGGTTAGTACCTTCCCAGTGAAGATTGTTAACCAGCATGCCGGCATCGCCTACTACCATAACCCCGTTATCAACGAGTTTAGGAATTTTCTTATAACCGCCCTCAGGAATTAGATGGGCTGAATACTCTTTTAATGTTCCGCCTTCAATTAAAGGTGCAATTGAAGGATGCTGTTTTAACTGTTCCAAATACTCATAAGGGCTGATTTTTGAGTCAACAAGTTCATTGAGAGTAATTCCAAGCCCTAAAGTTACAGAGTCTTTATTTGTGTACATAAACCCTAACCCGAGAAGTCCGAGCATAGACCCGCCAAAGATTTCGGTTATAACGCCTTCACTATCTTTTACGTTAAACCGCTGATTTATCACGTCTTTATCTAACTTTATAACTTCTTTTACACTCAAAGCGATATCTTTAGTATTAATATCCTTACGTAATCCGATTTGCTTTGCAAGGAGTGAATTAACCCCGTCAGCAAGGATTACGATATCCGAATAAAATTTCTCAAGTTCGGTCTTTACACCAATAATTTTATTTTTTTCTTTTATAAGTTCACGGACAACAGTTTCTTCAACAAGATAAACACCCGCTTTTTTCGCTTCATTGGCAGCCCAGCGGTCAAACTTACCCCTAATCACGGAGTAACTTGAATTATCATTTTTTCTGTATGAAATAGTCGTAGAATCAACCTCACCTAAAATCGCAAAATTATGCTGAACTGTACGACGTTCGACAGGTGCTGTCGTTTCAAAATCAGGAAAAATCTCTTTTGTCGGCTGAGTATAAATCGCACCGCCAAAAACATTCTTACTTCCCGCAAACAATCCGCGTTCAATGAGAACTACCTCTTTTCCGCTTCTTGCAAGCGTAATCGCACAGGCTACACCCGCAGGTCCTGCTCCGACAACTATTACATCAGTTTTGTTTTCTTGTTTTAACATATAAAACTATCTCCAATTCAATTATACACTAATTTCTAACCGGGGCAAAATAGTTACAAAAGATTACTGACTCAATCTATTTTATTAAATATTATAAAAATAATTGTAAAAATACGTAAACTTTTAGCAAAAAATACTTGCCTTTTACTTTTATATGAAAGAAAATACAAAAAAACGGAAGTGAAATATGATTATTAACATTGCAGTAAATTATCGAATAGACAGACGAAAACATAAACAGGAGTACATGTCACTCAATTCCGAGTCCCACTTGACCCCTTTAAAAAATTCATTACAGTATAACTATCAAGATATTAAGAGACCTTTAAAGCAAAATCCACAAGATTTGAGTTTTAAAGGTCTTTCTATAAGGTACAAAGATTTAGAAAAGGTTTACAGTAAATCTGAATTTTTTCAATTTATAGATAAATATGTCGGACAAATGGGACACGATTTATTTGACGACATTACAACAAAGCATGCTAAAGAAGTTTCCAACCTCATTAAAGTAGACGGCGACAATATTAAGATTGCGAAAAAGACAATCCCTCACCTTGCACTTGATGGCATGTTGTACCCGTTCAAAATACTTCCGGGGGATATGCTTAACGGAGGGGTCGAACTTCTCGGAAAAATTCCGGGATTAGGAAAATGGTCAGAAGGAGTTCTTGAGAAACCTTTATTCAAAAATATAAGACAACGTTCAAAAATAGAATCAAAAGTTAACTCGCTAATAGGTCTTATTACATATAAAGATGTTCAATTAAAATCCGCACAAGAAGCATTAGCGAAAAAGTTAGGCAAAACAGTAAAAGAATTAACAAAAGAAGAACTTGCAAAAGTATCAGAAGAGGTTGAAGAAAAATTAGGTTCAAAAGTTTTCCAGAGTTCATTGAAAATGTTTGACCCTAAATCAGGAAACTACGATACAAAACACGAAAGAGCATTAAACAGATTAGTTTCAGGTTTACCGCCTGCAATCTTTCTTGCAAACGATGCTTATAACCTTTCAAGAATGATGGATGATGACCCTAAAGCCGCAGAACACGAACGCAAAGTGAGATTTAAACAGGAAACAAGCAGGATTTTAACAAGCGGTTACTTAACTCTTATTACAATGGGTGCTTTCCAGAAATTTATCAACAAATCTAAATTCGGAATCGTCCTGACAACAGGTACTACAGTTCTTGTAACAGAAATGTTCTCCCGTTTGTCTAACGGAAAACACATTACAAGATTAACACCTGAAGAAGCAAGAGCGGAAAACGAAAGAAATCACGCTCCTGAAGCAAAAATTAAACCTCAAAAAGATATTCCTTCAACAGGAAATCAAAACAACAATACAACCACCGAAAAACCTCAAAAAGAACAGCAAAAACCGCTGTTATCATTTGATACGGTTATGAAAGCATCTGCTGTAATCTTAGGTCTCGGCTACGGAATAAAAGGATTTAAAAATATTCCTGCTATTAAAAATATGGCAATAAAATATTTTGATAATATGAAAATTAACAATCCTAAAAAATATGCTGAATTAGAAATTGATAAAGCGTTTGAAAAACTTAATGACAACCTGAAATCAATGGATATTAATAAATATGGTTCGCTTTCTCAGGAAGAATTAAGTCTGAAAAATGCAGTCAAAGTTTTTGAAGATAAAGTTCTATACAGACCGTTTAAAGATTTGTACAAAAAATTAACCTCAGAAAAATTCGTCGTTGACAAAGAAAGATTTGACGCCGTAATAAATGTGTTAAAACAAGAAAAGAATTTTGAAAAACTTGCTCAAAAATACGAACAAGTCGGGAACTCGGCAATCATTGAAGAAAACGGTAAAATGTTTATTGATATGGGCACACGTGATAAAAGGGTAACCATTCCTTTTGCCCCTAAAAAATTTGTAAAAAATAATAAAATTACAATTCCGATAAAACCTTTGGTTGACTTTGTCATTGCTCCGTTCAAGTTTATGTGGAACACCGTAACTCTTCCTTACTGGATGGTTGACGAAAAACTTATGAACGTCTTTAGAAAATCCGCACCGAAATCTGCAACAAAAGACATTGAGGCTTTAGCAAAAAGTTTTGATAAAATCTGCAAACAAGCAACGAAAAAGAACTTCAACAAAGAGCAGTTTAAAGATTACGTTCAGGTAAACCTTCTGAAAGCGTTCAACGTCGACTCATTGTCAAGTGTTTCTAACGCAGAGTTGTCAAACCTTGCCAAAACAGCCGCATCAATCGCTACAATATGGTTCTTGATGACAGATAACTACAATATGGTAATGCTAAAATCAAACGGTAACGACAAAGACGGTGCGAACACCAAATTCAAAGAAAGATTTGTACAGGAAGGTTCTCGATTATTCTATCAAACATTGTTGATTGACTTATTCAATTCAACCTTCAGAAATCAATACAACTCTTCACTTCTTGGAATGAGCTGGATAACATTAACTAATACAACACTTGGTGAAATCTTGACCCGTTCTTCAGTCGGAACACCGATTAAAGCACACACAAGAAACGAACTGATTGACATTGAAACAAAACAAAATAATTCAACCGGCTTTACTAAAAAATATTATAACTTTATGCAACGCTTAACAGGAAAAAGATCAATTAAATCATACGAAGTTGCACCTCGCGGAGGAAATTCTCAAACTGTAAATACAACAGTAAATATTCCAACATTAAACAGTAATACAAATTTAATATTTAAACAAGACGAAAAATCGGTGTTTAGTAATTTCACAGCGAATATTAAGGGGTAAATATGTTTTATATCTTGATTGGTTAAGCAATCAAAAAGGTTAGATGAAAATATCTAACCTTTTTATTTTGTGTGAATTTAACAAGTAGACTTAGGTATCAATATTTGTTGCATAAACAGCATTTGATTCGATGAAATCACGACGAGGTTCAACCTTATCGCCCATCAATACATCAAACAACTGATCGCAAAGCATTGCATCTTCAATATTAACCTTTAACAGAGTTCTTGTTGCAGGGTCCATTGTTGTTTCCCACAACTGTTGCGGCATCATTTCACCAAGACCTTTAAATCTCTGGATTTGCAAGCCTTTTTGACCTCTGTCATCAATAAGTTTTTGAAGTTTTTCAAATGAGTCGATTTCATGTTTTTCAGTATCTGTTTCGAGTAACAATCCGTCAGATTCCTCAATCAAGAAATCACGAATTAACGGATAAGAAGATTTTAATTTCTTATACTCTGTACTCTTTATGATGCTCGGATTTAGAACAACATGTTCTTCTTCATTCAAATGTAAAACAAATGAGTATTTTGAATTTTCAGGATTGTATTTAACATCTACCTTATAATTTTCAGCCTCCTGAATGTTGTAGTTTTTAGCGTGGTCAGAAAGATAATGATTCAAATACTCACAAATTTCATTCATTCTTGACTGACTGTCAAAATCTTCGATTTTTATATCAGAACGAACCAAACCACGTAAGAATACCGCAGGATAGAGGTTCAAAATCGGATTGTTGTAGGAATGATAGAATTCTGACATATTTTTAATCAATTCTAACAACTCATCACCTGTTTTAACATTCTTTTTAAGTTTATCAGATAATGTCAAGTTCTTAATACCGCGTTCTTTAAGCATTTTGTCAAGTACGTGTTCATTGAACAAGTATTCTGAAGTTTTACCCTGTGTAACCTTGAATAAAGGCGGCTGTGCGATATAAACGTAACCCTGTTCAATCAACGGTCTTGCATATCTAAAGAAGAACGTTAACATCAATGTTCTAATGTGAGCACCGTCGACATCAGCATCTGTCATGATGATGATTTTGTGATATCTCAATTTGTCAATTTCAACTTCTTCTTCGTTTCTGCTGATTTTTATACCGAAAGCCTGAACCATTGATTGAATTTCGTTGTTTCCGTAAATTCTGTCTAACCTTGCTTTTTCAACGTTAAGGATTTTACCTCTCAAAGGCAAAATTGCTTGGAACATTCTGTTTCTGCCCTGTTTAGCAGAACCACCCGCTGAATCACCCTCAACAAGGAAGATTTCGCATTTTTCAGGTTCTCTGTTTGAACAGTCGGCAAGTTTACCCGGAAGAGTAGAGTTTTCAAGAACGGTCTTACGTCTTGTTAATTCTCTTGCTTTTCTTGCGGCTTCTCTTGCTCTTTGTGCCTGCAGAGTTTTTTCGATAATCATTTTAGCGATTTTAGGGTTAAACTCAAGCCATTCTTGCAATTTATCTCTTACTGCATCTTGAACCGCACCCATTGCTTCTTGTGAACCGAGTTTTTCTTTTGTCTGACCTTCAAATTCAGGGTTAGGAATTTTAACGGAAACGATAGCCGTCAAACCTTCACGAACATCTTCACCCGAAAGATTTTGTTCAGAATCTTTAAGAATATTATTTTTTCTTGCATAATCGTTCAAAACACGGGTAATAGAGTTTCTGAACCCAGTAAGGTGAGTACCGCCCGAATGAGTATTGATGTTATTTGCAAAAGACAGAACGCTTTCCGTGTAAGATTCCGTATATTGCATAGCAACTTCAACCTGCAAATCGCCGACAACCTTATCAATATAAATAGGTTTTTCGTGTAAAACATTTTTATTTTTGTTCAAAAATTCAACATAACTTCCGATACCGCCTTCATAGTGGAAGGTTTCAACTTCTTCCGAGTCATGAGGTGAGAAAATGATTTTCAAACCTTTATTCAAGAAAGCCATTTCTCTCAAGCGGTTAGCGATAACATCGCAATCGATTTCGGTAGTTTCCGTAAAGATTTCAGGATCAGGCCACCATGTTGTTTTAGTACCTGTTTTATCTGTTGCTTCACCTTTTTCAACAGGAGCAAGAGGTTCACCTCTCATATATTCTTGACGCCAAACGAAACCTTGACGGGAAACTTCTACAACATACTTTTCAGAAAGAGCGTTAACAACAGAAGCACCAACACCGTGCAAACCGCCTGATACCTTGTACCCGCCGTCACCGAACTTTCCGCCTGCGTGAAGTACCGTGTGAACGATTTCCAACGCTGATTTTCCGCTGTCAGGTTTTATGTCAACAGGAATACCACGACCGTTATCTTCAACCGTTACACTGTTATCCTTGTGGATTGTTACATAAATATCGGTACAAAAACCCGCTAAAGATTCATCAATAGAGTTATCGACAATTTCATAGATACAGTGGTGCAAACCTCTTTGAGAAGTTGAACCGATATACATCCCCGGTCTTATTCTAACCGCTTCAAGCCCTTCAAGAACTCTGATGTTATCTGCACTGTAATCTGCC
This sequence comes from uncultured bacterium, assembly GCA_945833895.1. GTDB lineage: Bacteria > Cyanobacteriota > Vampirovibrionia > Gastranaerophilales > Gastranaerophilaceae > Zag111. Next base: position 6,534 of record CAMAGQ010000009.1, on the reverse strand, counting down.
GAAGTGTGTGTTTCTATCGCTTCGTACTGCTGCTCAATTTGTGAATTAATCTGCTGTTCTTCAACCGCATTGAGTGCTTCCATACCTTTATCATTTATTACATCTTGTGTATTCTCTGACATACTCATCTCCCTAATCTACTGAAATATAGTATTAGTATAGCATAAAAGAACTCTTATGCAAAATTTATTTACTTAATTTTACAGCACGTAAAGATTATTGGTAAAATTTAAAAGACTAAAACTCTCTCCTCATTGAAAATCAATGTTTTTATGCAAAAATAATAATATATAAATAGTTAGTAGAGTATATAAATAGTAAAAGTATGAGGTTAGAAAGCATGGCAGAAAGTGCAAGACAAACATCACAGTTAAAGAAAGAGATTTTAGTAAGACTAATAAAAGCGTATCTTGGAGATAACTTTGAAGAAGAAACTCGCTTAATTCCTTACGATATGCGTCCGAAAGGGAGCGAAGTTCCGTACAGATGCTGTATTCACAAGGAACGTGCAATCTTAAGGGACAGAGCAATCGCAGGATTAGGCTTATCAATTGAAGATGCTGATGACAGCGAATTGTTATCAACTTTGGCACACAGAGCAAGTGAAAGAACTGAACTTGAAAAAAATCCGCTGACAGTATTACAAACAGCGTGCAAAGGCTGTGTTCCGTCAAGAATATACGTAACTGACCTTTGTCAGGGTTGTGTTGCAAGACCTTGCGAACAAACCTGTAAATTTGGAGCAATTCATGTTCAAAACGGAAAGTCAGTTATTGACCAATCAAAATGTAAAAACTGCGGAATGTGTGCTCAGGTTTGCCCTTATCAGGCAATCGCAAGAATTATCGTACCTTGTGAAAACGCATGCCCTGTAGGTGCTATTGCAAAAGACGATGACGGACTTGCTCGTATTGATTTTGAAAAATGTATTTCTTGCGGAAAATGCGTAAGTGTCTGCCCGTTCGGTGCAGTTCACGAAAAAAGCCAGATTATCGATATCTTAAAGGCTGTAAAATCTGGCAAAAAACTCGTTGCAATGGTTGCCCCAGCAATATTCGGTCAGTTACCTTGCAAACCGAAACAGTTAAGACAGGCGATTTTAGACCTTGGTTTCAGTGATGTTGTGGAAGTTGCAGAAGGTGCAGAAATAACTACAAGAAACGAAGCAAACGAGTTCAAAGAAAGAATGGAAAAAGGCGAACCGTTTATGACAACATCTTGCTGTGCAGGTTATAACGAACTTGTAGACAAGCATATCACAGAACTTAAGCAGTTCCGTTCAGAAACAAAAACTCCTGCGTATTACACGGCAGAACTTGTTAAAAAAGAAAATCCTGATGCAATTACGGTATTTTTCAGCCCTTGTGTCGCAAAAAGACGTGAAGCTTTCCAAAATCCGAAAATTGACTACATCGTTAATTACGAAGAACTTGCCGCATGGTTCACAGCACTTGATATTAAGGTTAACGAACTTGATGAATCGGAATTCAGAAAAGAATCAGCAGCAGAAGCAAGAAATTTTGCAGTAACCGGCGGAGTTGCGGGAGCGGTAAACGCAATGCTTGATGATGGCGAAAAAGCAAACGCATACGTAATCAACGGATTGGACAAACAATCAATAAGAGATTTGAAAAAATTCGCAAAATCAGGAACTTGCGACCTTGGCAATCTTATTGAGGTAATGGCTTGTCCGGGCGGATGTCTTGGCGGTTCGGCAACAATTAACGCATACAAACCTGCCTTAAGACAATTGACAGGCTACGTTGAAGAAAGCCCTGCAATCAAAGATGCTAAAATTCCTGAATAAGGAAATTTAAAATAAAAAAGGAAGTCAGTAAGGGGGAAACTTACTGACTTTTTTGTTCTTTAGAAAGGAGATTGAATATTTATGGTTTTCGTTTAATCAAGTTTGCAAGATATACAAATGGTTTTTTGATATAATTTAGAACTGTTTTTGCTCCGTTTACAACGCTTGTTTTTACGCCTGACCAATTCGGCATCTTAAACTTTGGCATTTTTATTTTAGGCATTTTAAACGAAGGCATTTTCATATTAAGTTTAGGAAGTTTAAATTTACCTTTAGAAGCGATTAATGCAGCAATACCTGCACCAATTCCCGCTATAGCAATACCGCCCATCAGTAATTGTTTCCACTTAGGATTTTGAACGAGATTGTCATTAGGTTTAACAAACTCATCAGTTTCAAGCGGGTCTTGCATTTTTGTATCTTTAGGAAGATACTGCGGAGCAAGCGGCGGAATTTCCGCCATCTTCGGGTTGCCTACAAATCTTGGCTTTTGCCCAACGATATCAGCGGCAGCATCATAGTCAATAATACCATGTGCGGCACACATATCAATTGCATAACTCCAATCTGAATTCATATAAAAATTTCCTTTACTTTTCCTACATGTATATAAAGTATTTTTTTATAGAATAATTGCCTATTTGTTACAAAAATTAAAAATTTAAAGAATGCCTAAATTCCGACAGATAAACCCGCACACAGGTTAATCGACTGTCCTGTAATACCTTTAGCACTATCGCTTACCAGATATTTTACAAGTTCTGCCACTTCCTCGGGTTTGACATATCTTTTTTGCGGAACACACTCAAGTATTTCATCCTCCGTAAACTCGCTGTCTTCAATTGAAGATTTACCGAGTTCAGTATCGACCCACCCCGGATTTATTGTGTTTACGGTAATTCCAAACTCCGCAAGTTCTAACCCTGCCGATTTAGCAAACCCGATTAACCCTGCTTTTGTAGAGGAATAAAGCGGTGCATAAGCCTCGCCCATTACACCTGAAATTGAACCGATATTTACAATCCTGCCAAATTTATTTCTTTTCATATAAGGAACTGCACAGGATGAAAGATAAACAGGGGCTTTCAAATTCACCGCAATAATATGATTTAAGTCGAAAATTTCAACTTTTTCTAACGGATTGTATATATATTCACCCGCATTATTCACCAAAATGTCAATCTCTTTTTCTTTGATAAAATCGCCTAACTTTATCAAATCTTCTTCATTTGCCAAATCACAAACAAAATACCCGCTGCAATCGATTTCTTTTAACAATTTTTCATTTCTTGCCGTAACGTAAACTTCTCCGACAGATTTCATACATTGAGCAATCGCTTTACCTATACCTTTTGAAGCACCTGTAACTAATATTTTCATAATAACTCTTTCTACTAAGATTTCCTCTAAAAAATCAAACTACCTCACACAAAAGGGTGAGGCAGTCTGTTAAAATCGTTCAAAATTTTACTTCTTATTTTACAATTCCAAAACCAATAAGAAATTCACAAATAAGAAAAACTAAACAAACAATTCCTGTCAGTTTGTTTAACCCTTTTTCTGCACTTTTTTGGGATGCGAACATTTGAGATGCACCGCCAATAGCACCAATTCCATCACCTTTCGGAGAGTGGAGTAAAATCAAAACTATTAAAAGAACCGAAGCGACAGTTCCTGTTATCCATAAAAAATTTACCATTATTTATTTTTCTCCTTTTTGATAAAATGAGCCCTTTTTGAGTTTAACTCAATATTTTCAAAAGCATATAGCCTTGCAGGGCGTTTTGAAGACGATTTTGTGTATTCTTCAAGTTCAATTAGACCTTCTGTTGCAAGTGCTTTCTTTCTGAAATTACGTTTATCAAGGCTTTTACCCATAATCAATTCGTACGCTTTTTGCATTTCAGTCAGCGTGAATTTTTCAGGTAACAGTTGATAAGCAACAGGACACAACTCTAATCTTTCACGAGTTCTTTTCAAGGAATACTGAATAATCTCTTTGTGGTCATAAGCAAGAGATGGCAAGTCATTAACCTTATGCCAACCAAGTTCCGGAGTTGATGTAATACTCAAATCATCATCACGGACAAGAGCAAAATACGCACAGGTAATAACACGTGCATTAGGGTGACGAAGCGGGTCGCCAAATGTATATAACTGTTCCAGATAGATATTATCAACTTCTGTTTTTTCTTTCAGGACTCGCAAAGCCGCATCATCCAAATTCTCGGAAAGTCTTATATAACCTCCCGGAATAGCCCATCTCCCTTTAAAAGGTTCGGTAGTACGTTTTACCAGCAATACTTGAATATTATTGTTCTTAATTGTCAAAATTACAACGTCGACAGTAATCTCGTGGGTTTTTGTTACATTAAACATTTTCCTAACTTTTCCTTATCTCCTTCAATCATATAATAAAAACATAACATTCTCCATTTGTTTATAACAAGATTATTAACAATTGTTAACATTAGTATAAAATTTATGCAATTTTTATACAATGAAATACTTTATATATATAAGGGGAATTTTAAGAGATGACAATAGACACAAGTTATAGAAATATAGCATTAAATACAGGAAGTTTCGGGACAGGAACGACAATGCCTGCTCAAAACAATCTTATTGCAGGAAACCCCTTTATTACAAACATGCAAAGAACGGCAGCAATCATGGGTGCGCAATATCAACAAATGAATGCGCAGATGAATACAATGAAAGCACAAATGGCAGCCCAGATGGCAGCACAAGCAAAAGCAAATGCAGCACTCGCAGCAAGCAGGCAGAATACATTCGGAACATTTAATACAGGCAATATAAACACTAATAATAGCAGCATTTGGACAAATCCAAGACAAAATACATCATCATCTTTCAATATTCAAGATACAGACTCAGACTTAAAACCCGGGTTATTCAAAGGTGCATTAGCAGGAAAAGAAGCCCTTGTAACAAGACTTTGCAGAAAATACGGTGTCGATCCGGCTTTAGTAGCCTCAATTATAGGATTAGAATCAGGCTGGGGTACAAGTAATCTTGCTTACCATAATAACTTTGGCGGATTACGTAAGACTGGCGACTTAGGAGCAAATGCAAATGGCTTTGGGTATTTTTCAACAACTGAAAAAGGATTGGAAGCAATGATTAAAAACCTCGCAAGTTATTCTCAAAGATTTTCAGATGTTAAAAACGTAGACTTTGCAAACCTTGATGCTATAGGTCGTCACTATTGCGATGCAAGTTGGGCACCGAAAGTAAGAGAAATGTATAACTCAAATGTTCGACATTACCTTGCGTAACATTTAATTACAAATTCGCAACATTTCTTGAAGTAATTATTTGTTTCGTGTAACTTATCTATGTAACCGATTTTAGGAAAGGGTAAAATGGATAAGGGATATGTAGAAAACGGGTTTATTGTTGACTTAACCACAGCAAAGAAAACCTCGGAAATTATTTATGAGTTATCAAGAATACTCGACATGCCTGAAGCAAAAGGCAAGCATCTGTGTTTGAAACTCGGTTCTGTTGATTTATCTCAAGCCGAATTAAAAAGCATAAAATCACTCGTTGAAGTTATGGATTCTCAATTAGCGTTTATCAGTACAAGTTCAGCGGTAACACTTGAATCCGCATCTGCAATGGAATTGAAAATTTCTGATTTTACAGAAACCGTTGAAGCTCCTGTTTTTGAAGAAAAAGCACCTCAAGATGATGTAACAGAAGCATTAGACAGTATTTTCGGTGGCGATAACGATACTAAAGTTTTGAGTGATGAAATTCCTCAAGCAACAGTAGATAACAAAGAGTCCGATGAAGTTCAAAAAGATGATGACGATATTTCACCGATAGTAAAATGCGATACTATCGCTGATGATGTTATTGCTCAGGAAATCTTGGAAGACACTGATGAAGAAATTGCAGAGAAAAAAGCCGAAGCCGAAAAACTTCCGACTTTATACTTGAGAAAAACAATACGTTCAGGACAAAGCATCTCTTCTGACGGAAATATTATCGTTATCGGTGATGTTAACCCAGGGGCTGAAATAATTGCAAAAGGCGATATTACGGTATGGGGAATACTTGGCGGTATTGCACACGCGGGTTCGGATGGCAACAATTATGCAAGAATTAGAGCGTTAAAACTTAACCCTGTTCAAATCAGAATTGGTAATGTTTTTGCAAGACGTCCGGATACGGTCAACCTTCCATATATTCAAAAATCTTGTGAATACACACCTGAAGAAGCATTCACATACAAAGGAAGCATCGTAATCAAAAAAATACATGAAGAAAATTAAGGAGATATAAATGACTGGTAGAGTAATAGTTATTACATCCGGAAAAGGCGGAGTTGGTAAAACAACCACTAACGCAAATATCGGAACGGCTCTTGCCAGAGCTGGAAATAAGGTCGTTATGATTGATACCGACCTTGGATTGAGAAATTTAGACCTGTTATTAGGACTTGAAAACAGAATTGTTTATACAATTGTTGACGTCGTTGAAAAACGTTGCAAACTTAAACAAGCACTGGTAAAAGATAAGAAAAATCCGAATCTTTGCCTTCTTGCTGCGGCTCAAACCCGTGACAAGACCGCTATCACAGAAGAACAACTAAAAGAAATTTGCGAAAAACTTCAAAAAGATTTCGATTTCATTTTGGTTGACTGTCCTGCAGGTATTGAACAAGGTTTCCAAAACGCTATCGCAGGAGCATCAGAAGC
>CAMAGQ010000008.1 GCA_945833895.1 uncultured bacterium | reverse complement strand
CCTGAATTTTAAGTTTTTCAACTTCCTGTCTTGCAAGTTCTTCTTTTTTAAGTTTTGCTTCTTCCTGTTCTTTTTGAGCAAGTAAAACATCTCTTTGAGCGTTTGCTTTGGCAACTTCACCTTCTCTAAACGCATCAGCCTGTTTAACGGCAAGTGTTGCGTTGTATTCGGCGATATTTGCTTTTGAAATGTTTTCACCTTCAACTGCTTGAGCTTCAAGTTCAGCGGTTTTAATACGCTGTTCTCTGTCTGCGTTAGTTTTACCGATTAAAGCCTGAGCGGTTTGTTCTGCAACTTGAACTTCTTTTTCTCTGTTTGCTGTTGCTTCACCGACTACTGCCTGAGCTTCAAGTTCAGCGGTTTTAATACGTTGTTCTCTTTCGGCATTTGTTTTACCGATTAATGTTTGAGCGGTTTGTTCTGCAACTTGAACTTCTTTTTCTTTGTTTGCAGATGCTTCACCGACTGCACCGAGTTTTTCCTGTTGTGCAACTTCAACTTTTGCTTTGTTAATCGCTTCTGCTGCAGCTTTTTTACCGATTGCATCAATGTAGCCTGATTCATCCGTAATATCTTTGATGTTTACGTTGATGATTTCAAGCCCGATTTTATTAAGTTCTGTATTTACGTTTGCGTTAATCTGTTCCAGGAATTTTTCTCTGTCCTGGTTGATTTCTTCAATTGTCAAAGTTGCGATTGCAAGACGTAATTGACCTAAAATGATATCGCTTGCCTGTGTAATAACGTCAACTTTTGATAAACCTAAAAGACGTTCCGCAGCGTTTATCATAATTGTAGGATTTGTTGAAATACCGAATGTGAAAGTAGAAGGTACTGCAACACGGATATTACCTTTTGAAAGTGCTCCGCGTAAATCAATATCTGTTGTCATCGGTTCAAGTGATAACACTCCGTAATCCTGAATTAACGGGATGATAAATGTTCCGCCCCCGTGAACACATTTTGCTGTTTTTTCTCCGCCTGTTTTACCATAAACTACGATAATTTTGTTGGACGGACATCTTTTGTAGCGATTGGCAATAAATATAACTGCTGATAGTATAATTAATATTGCCGCTGTTGTTACTCCAAACATATTTTATCTCCTTTCTTATATTTTTTCTATGTATAAAATATCGTTATCTACGTTTACAACTTTTATTCTGTCAAATGATTTTATTTCTTCATCCGTATTATTTACGGCATCAACTACAGATAATTGTTCGTTTACTTCAATTTCAATCTGCCCTTGACCTTTAGGTGGAAATGCCGTATATGCTTTGCCTGTCTTGTTTAATGCCGTTGTATTATCTTTTTTGACATTTTTTTCAAGTTTTCTAATCCCGAACATTAAAAACGCTGTTCCGAACAAAAACGCTAAACCAACAGCCATTGCAACTCCGAAGGCTGTCCAATTTGAAAACTTAAACTGATTTAAACCTGCATAACCCATCCAGCCAAAGCCCATAAAGAAGGCTAAAACTGACTGAACCGATAAGAAATTGAACGAAATATCGGTGTCTATTTCAGACGTAAAATCAGCAGAAACTTCTGTTCCGTCACCGCCTGTAATAGTGAATAATATCAATTTAATTGTAAAAATTAGCGTTGAAAATATTGCCAGATAGTAGTATCCGGTAATTAACGCTGCTGTATCAATCTGCCCAATTGTCATAATTCTCTCCTTTAATTATTTATTGTTCTCATGTGATTTTGTAGTCTTTTTAGATTTGTAATTCTTTTGACCTTTAGGACTTGTATTTTTCTTAACCATACTTGATGATGTTTGAATTCTTTTTACGCTGAAAACGTCAGGCAACGATTGAATGCAGGCTGTGACTTTTCGTAAAGTTTCAATATTATCAAGTTCCAGACTGATTTCAATAATTCCGACGTGGTTTTTAGTTTTAATATTTGCACTGACAATATTTGTATTGTTGTCAGAAACCGCAGAAATTACGTCTTTCAACAACCCTAATTTTTCAGCCGTTTCAATTCTTATAGTCGTGTTATAAGTTTTGTTTGTATTAACTCCCGCCCATTCGATTTTCATCAGACGTTCTTTCGGAATTGTTTCAAGAGTTTTGCAGTCCGCTCTATGGACAGAAACCCCTTTGGAACGGGTTACAACACCAACAATCGGCTCACCCGGAATAGGCGAACAACACATCGCAAAAGAATACATCAAGCCTTCCAAGCCGATAATATCTTTCTGGCTGTTTTTCCGTCTTGAATTTTTAAAATTATCCTCAAGTGATTTTTCTTTTGGACGTTTCAGTTTATTGATAACTTTATTAACGGTCGTTTCGCCATACCCTAAAGCGGCAAACAAATCGTCACAAGACTGGTAATTCATTGATTTCGCAACTTTGTCAAACTCACCCTGTTTAACGTATTCATCAAAAACCGCCTTGGTAAGTTCGTGTTCAAGGTTGGCTTTACCCATTTTGACGTGTTCATCTCTGTTGTTTTTCTTAAACCACTGTTTAATCTTTTGAGAAGCCTGTTTTGTCACAACAAAAGTCAACCAGTCAAGACGCGGCGACGGAGTTTTTGAGGTCAAAATTTCAACAATATCACCGTTTTTCAGTTTTGTGTTAAGCGGAACAATTCTGCCGTTAATCAACGCACCAACGGTTTTATGACCGACATCAGAGTGTATTCTATACGAAAAGTCAACAGGGGTTGCATCCTTCGGCAAATCTAAGACATCTCCGTCAGGAGTGAATGCAAAAACCTGATCCGAGAATAAATCCAGTTTAACGCTTTTTACGTAGTCTTCCGCATTTTTCATGTCTTTTTCGTATTCAACGAGTTTGTGCATCCATGAAAACTTCAAATCAGAAGCGTTATCAGCCTTTTGCGAACCTTTTTCTTTGTATCTCCAGTGTGCCGCAATACCGTATTCAGCAACCTGATGCATTTCCCATGTTCTAATTTGAACTTCCAACGGCTTTGAGCGGGGACCTATAACGGAGGTGTGCAAAGATTGGTACATATTGCCTTTTGGCATTGCAATGTAATCTTTAAATCTTCCGGGGATAGGTTTAAACTGTGAGTGAATTAACCCCAAAACCTCGTAACATTCCCTGATTGTGTTTACAATAACACGTACTGCCGTTATGTCATATAAGTCATTAAAAGAGATATTTTGTCGTTTTATTTTGGCATAAATACTGTAGTAATGCTTTGCTCTGCCCGTAATCTGTGCGTTAATTCCGCTTTTTTTGACATCTTGGGAAATCTTATCAATCAACAGATTAACCGTTTCTTCTCTATCTGCTTTTGTTTGAGCAACAAGCTGGACAATTTCGTAATACTTTTCGGGTTCTAAATATTTTAAAGACAAATCTTCAAGTTCAGCTTTAATTTTGTAGATACCAAGACGGTTTGCCAAAGGTGCAAAAATTTCGATTGTTTCTTGTGCAATTCTTTTTTGCTTTGCAGGCTCCATAAAATTCAAAGTCCGCATATTATGCAATCTGTCAGCAAGTTTTAAAAATATAATCCTGATATCGTTCGCCATTGCGATGAACAAACGTCTGAAATTCTCTGCCTGCCGCTCTTCTTTTGACTTGAATTTAAGTTTACCGAGTTTTGTTACCCCTTGAACGATATTTAAAACATCACTTCCAAAAAGTGTTTCTATTGTTTGAGGTTCTGTATCGGTATCTTCCAGTATATCGTGCAAAAACGCCGCAATCAAAGTATGTGTATCAACTTTTAGATTGGCAAGGATTTTTGCAACCTCGCAAGGGTGAATTATATAAGGTTCTCCCGAAACCCTAAATTGACCATCGTGTAACTTTTTCGCGAATTTATAAGCCTTTTCAACCTGTGCAATCTCTTCCGGAGTATGCTGTTGGGCTATCATTAACTCTTTTATCTCTTTAAATATTTCTTTATCTGACATAACACTTTTATAATATATTTTATAGGGTCACTTTTCAAGCAAGATACGGAAATATCGTACAAACGGACTAGAGGGTAATCAAAAATCAATCAATTGGAGGAGGGCTGATTAAGTTTGTAATTTTATGCTATACTCAATCTATGATTAAACAGACACCTGACGGAATTGTTGTAAACCTTAAAATATCACCGAACGCAAAGAAAAATGAAATAATTAAAGACGGTGACATAATAAAGGTAAAAATTACCGCTCAACCGATTGACGGAAAAGCAAACAAAGCACTTGTCGAATACTTATCTAAAAATTTCAAAATTCCAAAAACCTCCATAAAAATTCTAAAAGGGGAAACCTCAAAGGATAAAACCGTTCTGTTTGAAACAACTGATGCCGAAAAGTTAAGTAATATTACAAAAACTTTTGAATCGTAACAAATTTTATTTTTTCCGAACTTAATATAAACGAAAGGAAAACTTTTAGTATGAATATTTCAGCACTCAATCCTTTTGGATATGAAGCAAAAACAGAAAAAGGCAACACCTATAAAAAAACTAATGCTTGGACGGCAGGACTTATCGGAGCAAGCATTGTTCAGGAATCTCTTCCGTATATAATTAAAAAATCAAAAGCAAAAGCCATTGCAAAACAGTTTTCTGTCGGACAGATGATGCCCGAAATTATTGAAACATTTTCAAAAATAAAACTTCCACCGAAATATCGTTCACTTGCAGTTGCCTACGGTATTACATTACTGACTATCGGTGATATTGTTTCCGGCAGGGTTTTGGACAGAAAAATAAATAAAAAACGGGCGGCTAAGGCTGATGAAATTTCACAAAATCCTCAAAAAGCGTAGAAGTGTTTACAAAATAAATTTTTATACTATAATGTTAGTAGGAAACTAAAACAAAATGACTAAAAACTTTTTACAAAAACATCATCATAACCATCATATCAACCTGAAGAGTTGTTGAATTGGTGCTGTGCTTGTAAAAATTTTATAAATCAATTCTTATAAACAACTTCTTCAGGAAAGCAATTCAAGCGAAAAAGTTGTTTTTTACTTAAAGAATTGAGGTTAGAAAGATTATGACATTTACAAATATAATATCCGCTATCGGTAATAATAGCAGTATTTACCCATTATTATTCAGAGATTGTTGCATTGAAGCACCATCGAAAATTCTTATTGCTCGTCAAGAAAACATGAAAGAATCAAAAGAAATTGCCAACGATGCAACAAGAGAAAAATTTATTGATGAATACTTCACATCAGCAATCTGGCTTGGAGGAATTCCTTTGACAGAAACAGTCTGCGATAAATATATTTCTAAAAAAGGATTTTCACCGCTTGTTAATCTGAAACTTTTTAAATCAGAACAAAACGGCAAAGATATTTTGCAAGGGATTGAATATAACATCAATAAGTTCAAAAATTTTAAAGAAAAAGATGTTCAAGATGCGGTTCAGGATTTGATAAAAATTAAAAATAACAAGGCTGCTTATGAAAAACTTTTAGCAAAGAAATTCCTTGCGGCAACCATAATTCCGACTGTTATAATGGGATTTATCCTACCTCCGCTAAATTATGCACTAACAAGAAAACTCAGAAAAAATAAAGCGGTAAATAATACGAATAAACAACCGCAGGCAATCGCTCCGACAAGTTTTACAGCATTGCAGGTTGATGAATTTAAAAAGAAAATTTCACCATCTAAAAATGAAATACCAACCTTTACGGGGAACTTCGTGTCAGCCGTTGCAAACCTTAGAACTGTCGATAAAATGGCAATTTCTGACGGCGGCTTGACCGTCGGACGTGTTTCAACCTCAAGAAACAAAGAAGAAGGCTACATGAACGCTTTCAGAATGATTGGTTCTATGATTTTGAATTTCGTAACCCCTGTCTACATTGCAAAAGCATTAGACAAATCCGCAAATAAATTATTCGGAATAAACGTAAATCTCGACCCTAAAGTTTTGGGTAATGAAGAATTTATCAAAGCCATAAAAGAAAACAGAGTAGAACTTCCGAAATCCAATTCCGCAAAAGATTTGTTTGAATTTATCGACAACAAACCGAAGAGTTTATTTTCTCAATTTGCACAGCAGGCAGGAAAAGTTTCATATTTAGACTCCGGAATTCGCGACCCGAGAAAATATGTCGACGTTAAAGACCTGGGCAAATTTAAGCAAGAATTTGAAAACTTTATCAAATCTGCCCAAACTTCAAAAAATATTGAAAATTTTGCGAAAAAAGCGAAATATGTTAAGTGCCTGAACATACTGGCAAACGTTGGAATTTCAAGTTTCTTGCTTGCCGGTGTGCTGCCGAAATTGCAGTATGAATTTAACAAACTTGTCACAGGTTCATACCTTGACCCCGGACTGAAATAGTTCGCTCACTTTTGAACAGAAGAAATACGCCCGCACAAAATGAAAGAGTGCAAGTTTGTCATACTTATATATGTTAAATAATTCGACAACAAAAATTGTTTTTCTTAACAATACCAAAAAGAAAAGAAAAACAAAAATGATTAGCGAAAAAATATCACGATAACGGCAAAATTTAGCCTAAAATATCTTCTAAAATTTCAGCATTCTTTGATGCGTCCTGAATTTGTTGTTTAGAAATTCTACGCATGTATGTTCTTAACGCTGCTCTAATCAATTCACTGCGTGAACAACTTTCCTTATCTGCCAGCCCGTCAACTTTATTTAAAAATTCATCAGGCATGGTTACCAAAATTTTAGCCATATAACTAACCCTTTCCTTAAAGGTATTATAACATATTATGTATCTTTAATCAAGTAGAATTATCCAATCTGATTCCGCCAATACGGTAATTGTTTAAGCCAATTATTTTTATAGAATAAAATTGAACGAAAGGAGTATTAAATATGGACGAAAATCAAAAACCTGAAGAAGTCGTAAACAATTACGAAGTGAATACGCTATGCAGAAAGCATCCTTGGTGGAAGTGTCTTTTATGTGCATTAATGACGTTTTTGGGGGCATTTTGTGCATTTTATGTTGTGACAGATTGGCATTTTAAGGCAATGTTGAGAATGAAACACCGCATCCCTTACGAAGAACGTATGGAAAGCTTTGCACACAAAGAGATTGCGGGATTTGAAAACTTTATGGGTAAAGAGGGCAAAAAATTCAAGAAAAATGCCATTATTCATATTCAAAATAGCGGAAAGGCATATAGAATTATTGTTGATTTGAGGGCGTTTGATAATAATGAAAATAATATTCAAGTGTCAACAAACGGTAATATTTTAACTCTTGCGGGACGTTCTGTCAGAAAATCAAAACACGACGAACAGATTTCCGAATTTCAACAAAATTACCTTTTTGGCAGTAATGTTAAGTTAGGCAGCCTGACAAAAGAAACTAACGGGAATTATTATATTATAACAATACCGTTTGAAAAGCCTGATGTTGAAGAGGATTAACGGATAAAATATAATAAATACAGAGTATAAAATCGACTTTTTTCAAAGTCGATTTTTCGTAATATGAAGATATTTGCCAAGTTTTGTAAATACTGTTAAAATCAAACTATGAAGATACTCGGGATAGATCCCGGAATGGCAATAGTCGGATACAGTATTCTGGAATTTGACGGGGGGAATATGGAATTATTGCATTCCGGTTCAATACAAACAACGAAGAATGAGCGGGAATCAGCACGATTGCTGGAGATTTACAACGACATGAATACTGTCGTTGAAAGTTACAAACCTGACGTTTGTGCGATTGAAAAGTTATTCTTTTTCAGAAACCAAACAACGGTCATGCCTGTTGCCCACGCAAGAGGTGTAATCTTAACAGTGCTGGAAAAGTATAATATTCCGATTTATGAATATACACCAATGGAAGTCAAACAGATTTTGACGGGTTACGGAAGAGCAGACAAAAAAGAGGTCGAACAGATGGTGAAACTTGCACTTCAGACCGATAATCTTCCGAAACTTGATGATACTGTCGATTCGATTGCGATTGCAATTTCATATACCAGAGGTGTCGATATTATGAAGGATTTGCAAAAATTTGAGTTATCCATGCAAAAATGTTAAAATATTATGAAGGATTATGAATAAAGTTGTAGTAAAAAATCTTATAATAGTAAGCACAATACTGGGATTGGTTCTGGGTATTGCCGGTGCTGTACCTTATATCGGAATTTGGTTGTTCCTTTTTGCTATGATTTTCTCTGCACCTGTTACAATGGTTTACCTTATTATGGACAGTAAACTTGACCTGACGACCATACAAAACAGTATTATTACGGGTGCAATTACGGGATTTTGCTCCTGCATATTCTTTTCTTGTGCATATTCAATTTTAAATGCCTTAATCTTCAATTTAGCACATTATTCACATAACAAAATTTTAACTTCCATAATCATAAATTCGCCAATGTGGCTGCTTGCGGTATTTATTATTTTCATAGCGGTAGTCAGTGCAACGGTAAATGCTTTTTCAGGACTTGCAACTTATTACATAATCAACTACATACGTGACACATACGAGAAAAATCATCCTCGGGATGTCGAACAAACGCCGGAATACGAATAACAAAGGGAAAAGAGAGAATGAGTGAATTTACATCAAAAATAAGAACAATACAATGGATAGACACATATTCAAGAATGGTAGACCAGACAAAGTTTCCAGACAAATTTGAGTATGTGGACATTAAAACAGGCGAAGATATGTTTTCCGCAATCAGAACAATGATAGTGAGAGGAGCACCTGCGATAGGAATAGCAGGTGCACACGGAATTGTATTGTTTGCACAGGAAGGAATTGATAAATTTAACACTCGTGAAGAGTTTTCAAGCTGGCTTATTCAAAAAGCTGAATATATGAAAACCTCTCGCCCGACAGCCGTAAACCTCATGTGGGCATGTCAAAAACAGATTGAGGTTATTAAATCTTCAACATCTGATAAGGCGGGACTGATTGAAGAACTCAAGCAAAACGCTATAAAACTTGAAAATGAAGATATAGAGATAAATAAAAAGATTGGCGATTACGGAGCGGAAGTTGTTCCCAAGGGGGCAACAATACTGACCCACTGTAACGCAGGGGCTTTGGCAACAGTCGGATACGGAACGGCATTAGGAGTGGTTCGTTCGGCGTTTGCAAAAGACAACACCGTGCAGGTTTTTGCGGACGAAACCCGACCAAGACAGCAGGGTGCAAGGATTACCACCCTTGAATTGACAATGGACGGCATTCCTGTAACATTGATTACCGACGGAATGTGTTCGTATTTTATGAAAAAGGGAATGATAGATATGGTATGTGTCGGAGCAGACAGAATTGCCGCAAACGGTGATACCGCAAACAAAATCGGAACATATACCGTTGCAATTGCCGCAAAATACCACAATATACCGTTTTATGTTGCGGCACCGTTATCAACAATAGATACCACAATTAAAACAGGTGATGAGATAATTATCGAAGAGCGTTCACACGAAGAAGTCACGATGATTAACGGAAAATCTGTTTGTGCAGAGGGGGTAAACGTTATAAATCCGGGGTTTGATGTTACCCCGAATGAGTTAATCGCAGGAATTATTACGGAGAAGGGCATATTAAGACCTGATTATAAAAATTCCATAAAAGAAGTTTTTCAAAAATAAGAGTGAGGAAAAGATGAAGATTTCCAAAAAGATAAAAAATATAATGAGAGTTTCGGCAGTTCTAGCCTTGTTAGTAGGGGTAGAAACAGGCATGGTATTCCAACAAACGGCAATGGCTGTCGGATATCAGAATTCACAAAACAGCGGTTACGGGGCAAACAACCCTTCGCAGAACGGTGATTTCGGGCCTTATATGACAAGAATGCAGGACAAAATTAAGTCACAGTGGAATCCGCCTGCACAGGATATGAATGCACAAATTGTTGTTAAGTACAGGATTTTGAGGGACGGAACGCTTGACAGTTACGGAATTTTGTCATCATCAGGCTCACAAGTTCTTGATAGTGCCGCAATTGCCGCATTGCAAAGTGCCGCACCGTTTGAACCGCTTCCTGCAAGTTTTAACAGAGATAGCATTCTTGTTCAGTTTACTTTTGATTACCAAAAACCGAATAATGCTGTTACTCAAAATGTGAGAGAACCTTTAACTCCTCAAAACACAAATATGCAAAGTTCAGCGTATTCACAGGAAGAAACCGTAGCAGAAAAATTGGCAAGACGTCAACAAACTGCACCTGCGACAAGACAACCTTCGCAATCACAGGTAATTCCTGCAACAAACAGGCAATATGTTCAGCAACGACCGAATAATATTCAACAGCGACCGAATAGTATTCATCAGGAAAACCAAATAGCGAACTTCCAGCCGCTAGTGCCGGTTAATGTTCGCACAGGAAACGGTCAGCCCGCAACAGTAGCGGGAACGCCTGCGGCTCCGATTAGACTAAAGGCAGGACCCGGAGAATCCATTCAGGTCGAAAAACTTCCGCCAAAAGCAGACACTAAGATATTCCCGCCTGTTCGTGCCGTACAAACTTACGAACAAACACCGGCAACACTTGCGGGTTCAGGGCAAACCGTACATAAATACGTTCAAGCACCTGAAGTTGCAAATCAGCCGGAAAGAGTTACACAGGTTTATGTGCCTGCACCGCAGCCACCTGAAATCTTAGAACCTATTCAACCGCCGAGAGCGATTGTTCCGTTACCGCCCAAAAATACCGACCCTCGTAACGTTGCAGTTCCGCCTCCAATCAGACAAACTCCTGCTGTTGATATAACAACTTATGCTCAAGGTGAGTTGTTGGATTTGGACGGTTCTTCAAAGAAAACAAACGACGGAGAACCTGCGGGTCAACCGTCATACATATATATTCAGGCAAACAACGGACAAACTCCGTATTCTGGAATAAACAGAGTTGTTCCGCCATCAACTCCTTATCAAGAACCTGAAGTTGAGTATATAAGATTTGAAGAGGTTCAACAACCGACAATGCTTACAACAGGAATAAATAAGGTTGATGTTCCGACACGTCGCAAAAAACTTACAAAACCTGTCAAAGAAGAGCATTATGACGATATTCCAGAGCATAAAATTGTTTCTGCACCTGTACCTAAAAAACAGCAGGTTACACCTGTCAGAGTTGCGGATTTGTCAGCATATATGAGAAAGGTTGAACGTCGAATTACAAGAAATTGGCATCCGCCGCTTTCTGATTACTCAACAAAAGTTGTTGTAAATTACATAATAAATAGAGATGGCGAATTGGGAAAATATTCAATCGTTGAATCCTCAGGAAATTCAAGGATGGATGTTTCGGCAGAAGAGGCTTTGAAAAAAGCGGCTCCGTTCCCGTCATTGCCAAAAGAGTATGATAAAGATACTCTTGAGGTTAAATTCACCTTTGATTACAACGTTTACAAAAACAAATCAGAACGAAGAGGAATTAAAGAGTTAGAGGACGGCGACCTTTAAGGTAATTTCACCCAAAATTTTCACATTTTCTCCATTTATGTTATACTTGTAACGTAATAAATGGAGTAAAATGAGAAGATGAAAGAAAATTATTTTCCACAAGAAATAGAGAAAAAGTGGCAAAAGGTTTGGGAAGACACAAAGGCGTTTAAAACACCTGATGACTCTGACAAACCTAAATATTACGCACTTTCAATGTTCCCGTATCCGTCAGGAAAATTACACATGGGACACGTCAGAAACTACACGATTACCGACGTAATCGCAAGGTTTAAGAAAGCAAACGGATTTAATGTATTACATCCGATTGGCTGGGACAGTTTCGGACTTCCTGCCGAAAACGCTGCGATGAAACATAATGCAGACCCTGAAACATGGACTGATGAAAACATCGCTTATATGACAAAACAACTTAAAATGCTCGGACTTTCTTACGATTGGGACAGAGAAGTTACAACCTGCAAGCCTGAGTATTACAAGTGGACACAGTGGTTGTTCTTGCAACTGTACAAAAAAGGACTTGTTTACAAAAAAGAAGCTGCAGTAAACTGGTGTAACCAATGCGGTACGGTTCTTGCAAACGAACAGGTTATAGACGGTAAATGCTGGAGATGTGACAGCGTTGTTGAGAAAAAATACTTATCTCAATGGTTCATTAAAATTACCGACTACGCAGAAGTACTTTTGGAAGACTTAGACAAACTCCCTGGGTGGGGCGATAACGTTAAAACAATGCAGGCTAACTGGATTGGCAAATCAAAGGGTGCAATTTTTAAATTCCCTGTAATCGATGCTCCAAACGGTGAAAAAATCGAAGTTCCTGTTTATACAACAAGACCTGATACGGTTTTTGGTATAACTTACCTTGTTGTAGCACCTGAGTACAAGGATATCGAAAAACTTACAACACCTGAAAACAAACAGGCGGTTGAAGATTATAGAGCAAACGCTCGTAAAATGACTGAAATCGAAAGACTTTCAACAGAACGTGTAAAAACAGGTGTTCCGCTAGGCACACATTGCAAAAACCCGTTCAATGGCGAAGTTTTCCCTCTATGGACGGCAGATTATGCACTTGTTGAATACGGAACAGGTGCGGTTATGGCTGTTCCGACTCACGACAGCCGTGACTTTGATTTTGCGAAGAAATACAATATGCCAATGAAAATAGTTATTGCAACTAAAGAAATTCAAGAAAAATTGGCAGAAGATGAAAATTATAAACTGGAAAAAGTTTCGGAAGACGGCGGAATTTTGGTAAATTCAGGCGAGTTTAACGGAATGAAGAATAATGAAGCAAAAAAAGCGATTACAAAATGGGCTGTAGATAAAGGTTTTGGCGAATTCAAAACTCAATACAGACTTCGTGATTGGTTAATTTCACGTCAAAGATACTGGGGAGCACCAATTCCTGTTGTATATTGCGAAAAATGCGGCATTCAACCTGTTCCGGAAGACCAACTTCCTGTACTGTTACCAAAAGATGTTGACTTTACAGTTACCGGAAAATCTCCGATTACGACTTCAAAAACTTTCAAAGACACTGTTTGCCCTGTTTGTGGCGGACACGCAGTCAGAGAAACCGATACAATGGACACTTTTGTATGTTCAAGTTGGTACTATTTGAGATATTCCGATGCAAGAAATTCAGAAGAATGTTTCAACAAAGACAAAGTAAACCACTGGTTGCCTGTTGACCAGTACGTCGGCGGAATTGAACACGCAATTTTACACTTGCTTTATTCAAGATTTTTCACAAAAGCATTGCGTGATTGCGGATTGTTAGATTTTGACGAACCGTTCAAAAACCTACTAACTCAAGGTATGGTATTAAAAGACGGTTCAAAAATGTCAAAATCTAAAGGTAATACCGTTGACCCTGATGAAATATTTGAAAACTACGGAGCAGATACCGCAAGGTTGTTTATCCTTTCGGATTCACCTCCAGCAAGAGATTTTGACTGGTCAGATGCAGGTGTTGAAGGTTGCTACAAATTCCTAAACAGAGTTTGGAGATTAATTTCAACCAACGCCGATAATATCACATTGAATTATCCTAAATTCACAGTCGGTTCTTTGAAAGATAAAGCAAATGATGATTTGTTGAGAACCGTACATATCGCAATCAAAGGAATTTCAAACGATATTTCAAATGACTTCCAGTTCAACACTGTAATTTCAAAATACAGAGAGTTAACCAACGCAATCTACGATTGGCAGGCGAAGAAAAATGACTTGACTTATGAAGATAAGTCAATTCTAAGTTTCGCAATTGTTTCGTTGATGAAACTTATGTCACCTGTTGCAGTTCACTTGACAGAAGAGGCTTGGCACGAATTGGGCGGTGTCGGTTCAATCCACGAACAGCCTTGGTGTGAATGGGATGAAAACCTTGCTAAGTCAAGTTCAATCACCCTTGTTGTTCAGGTTAACGGAAAAGTTAAAGATAAACTTGAAGTTGATGAAGGCTTAAATCAAGACGAAATGAAAAATGTTGCACTTGAAAGCCCGAAAATCAAAGCCCAAGTTGAAGGAAAAACTATTGTGAAAACAATTGTCGTTCCGGGTAAATTGGTTAATATCGTTGTAAAATAGGCGATTAAAATTCAATAAGATAGAATGGTGGAAATCGAAAATTTCGATTTCCGCCACTTTTTTACTCTTAACAAAATTGATAAGGTGCAAAATTTTGTTATAATAAAATTATGGACGAATTTAACAAGGACAGTTTGCAGATTATAAAACAGAACGTCAAGGAAAAACTTGCCAATACCGAACTTTATACATTCAAAGGTACTGTTTCAAAACTTCTTGGGTTGACGGTTGAGGTAAAACTTCCGGGGTTGAAAATCGGCGACTTGTGCTATATCGAAAATTATGCAGGTGAGTTGAAACCTGCTGAAGTTGCGGCATTCAAAGGGGAAATCGCACAATTATCCTTACTTTTAGACGGCGGCGGTATCGGTCAAGGAAGTTTGGTTACAACGACAAGACGACCTATTACAATTCCTGTCGGGGATTTTTTACTGGGAAGGCTTATCGACCCGTTGGGAAACCCGATTGACGGAAAACCTTTAGATACAACAAACGCCCAGTGGAAAGAAATTGAAGGGCCGCCACCGGGGCCGTTTGAGCGTCCTATTATCACAGAGCAATTTTCGACGGGAGTTCGAGCGATTGACGGATGTATGACAATGGGCTGCGGACAGCGTTTGGGACTGTTTGCGGGGTCAGGTGTCGGTAAAAGTACACTGCTTGGTATGATTGCAAGAAATTCCGATGCCGATGTCAACGTTGTTGCACTGATTGGTGAACGTGGTCGTGAGGTTAAGGAATTTGTTGAAGATGCACTTGGTGAATACGGTATGTCAAAATCGGTTCTTGTCTGTTCAACAGGCGACCAGCCACCGCTAATCAGACAGAAGGCTTTGCTTACGGCGACTGCGGTTTGCGAATACTTTAGAGATCAGGGCAAAAAAGTCTTTCTTATGACAGATACCGTTACACGTTGTGCAATGGCAGGACGTGAAGTCGGCTTGTCACTGGGTGAACCGCCTACAATGAAAGGTTATCCGCCTTCTATATTTTCTTGGTTACAAAAGGTTCTTGAACGTGCGGGAAACAGCCCGAAAGGTTCTATCACCGCACTTTATACGGTTTTGATGGAGGGTGATGATATTTCTGACCCTATCGTCGATATTGTGCGTGGTATTGTTGACGGTCACATTTTCTTGTCAAGAAAAGTTGCCGAATCTAACCACTACCCAGCGATTGACGTTTTGGGAAGTATTTCCCGTTTGATGAGTGCGATTGCATCTCCCGAACACAAGCAGGCAGCGGGGAAACTTCGTACCATTATGTCTTTGTACAGAGAAAATAAGGACTTGATTGACGTCGGTATGTATCAGCCGGGGTCTAACCCGCGGCTTGATACGGCAATTGAGATGATGCCTAAAGTGAACGCTTTCTTGCAACAGCGTACAGACGAGAGCGTTACAATGGAAGGTACGATTAATCAATTGGTCGAAATGATGCAGGGTGTCGAAATTTAAGTTTTATCAAAGATACTTTAAAAAGGGCATGCAAATTTGTAAATTTATGATACAATCTTTGCTAGATGAAGTATTTTTTTGGAATAGCACTATTATTCATATTAATCAGTTTCCCTGTGAAAGCAATATCTGCCGAAGTTTTAGACGGATACGCACAGGACTTGCTTGAAACTCCGCAAGAAAATGAGGTTACTCTCGAGGTTCAAGACAGTTCTATTTTTGCAGAAGACGGTAATGTTGAGGTCTTAGAAAATTCACCACAGGAAAATGAGGCTGTAATTGATAATTCGGGGTTTGATTCCGAGTTGTTCAAAATGTTTGACAAAGATAACGATAATGTTATTGATGAAGATACGCTTATCGGCAAAGTTCTGCACAGCAAAATCACAAGAACTGACGTGCCTTCTTATTTGTACAAAGATGATTTGACGTTCAAATTCGGCGAAACTAACCCTGTCCAAAAGGTTCAGGTATATGGGATTTACAGGGGTTCTATCGGGGCAATTTTTAATAAGGACAACTACTCAACAGAGTATGAAAATCTTACAACGCAAATCGGGGTTTTAGGTTCGTTTAAAAACCCGAATTACAGGTTCAAATTTTCGGTAAATCCTGTCCAGTCTTCGGGGAATTATTTTGACCAGTTCATTTCAAATGCTTACATAATGAACACAAGTATTCCTCATCATCAAATTATAGCAGGGTTTTCACGTCCTCAAATCGGTATGGAAGGCGGAACGTCCACCCAAATCTTGCCGTTTGTTGCACGCTCACAAATTGCAAGAAATTTTGGCTCGGTTAAATCTCTATCCGTCAAGGTTATCGGGAATTACCAGTATGTTGATTACAATTTTTCTGCAGGAAGTTCGGGCAGGTCTATCACAAGCGGAATGCCGGGGACAGAATTTAACGGCTGGGTGAATTTCAAACCGCTTGGCAACGAAAAATCAAAAAAATACGGCAAAGTAATTATCGGGGGCGGTTTCAACGGCGGTCACAACCGAATTGACTACGGCGTGGGCAGTTTATACGTCGGCTATCACCACAAAAAACTCTGGGCAAACTTTGAAACAGCAATCGCTGACGGTTACAACGGCTCAAAAGGAATAAGTGCGAACAAGGCTTGCGGTTACGCTGCAACTGTCGGGTGGAAATTCAATCCGCACTGGCAACTTATCGGACGTATTGACCAATTCGACCCGAATAGAGATGCTTCTAACGATATGAAACGCGAATATACAGCAGGTATTAACTGGTTTATAAAAGGTCAGGCGTTGAAGTTAATCCTAAATTACGTCTTTTGCCAGAACCAAAATACCGACGACAGCCACAAGATTATCCTTGCAACCCAGATACTCCTTTAATCAGTTCCTTTTAAGACTATATTCAATCAATCGTAATTTTAAAGTCTAATATTTTAGCCCGCAGTTCAGGATGACATTTTACTTTTTTGATTTATTTCCCCCCCTTAGATTTCGCCAAGGCTTTCAATCTTAAAGGCACAGCCCAACTCTTCGCTGGCAAGAACCGTTACATTGTTGATATACAGCGAAAGCAGCGTGAAAAATATCTGTCTGTAATCCATCGGAACAATTAAAATCGGGTTGTGAATTTTTAATTTTTTCATCTTTTTAGCGATTTTATTGGCAAGTTTTTCTGCCAAAGTTCCGTCGATTTTTATCAGGCAATCTTCGCTTTCGTCACATCCCAATACAATTTCTGAATATGATTTTTCTGAAAGTTCAAACGCACTGATTGTTTCGCCGTCTTCGTTCACGTAATGTTTACAAATTTGTCTTGATAATGATAATCTGATTTTGTTCAAAATATCTGCTTTACTTCCTTCTTCTGCAAAATCATTAATCTTTTCAAAAATGTAGGTGATATTTCTGATTGAAACTTTTTCCTTGATTAAACTTGTCAAAAGATACTTGATATCTGAATAAGTCAACAAATCCGGGATAATATTATCTATCAAAAAGTCGTTTTCTTTTTCGACAACTTCAAGGTATTTATCAATATCGTCGTAATCAAGTAAATCGTCAACGTGTTTGACCGCAACATATTCTAACGCACGTGCGATGTATTCCGATGCGGAAATTCCTTTCTGCCAGAAGTCTTTTGCCATATCTTTTTCAATCCAAATGACTTTTCTGTCGGTTATTTCATCTATTGCGTTAACGGAATTTTTAATTTTATGTTCGGTATGAATTTCATCTGCGTAAAACATTAGAGAATTTGGAACAACACCTGCCGTAAACACTTCCATACCGCGAATTCTAATGCTAAATTCGCAAGGATTAAGATTTTCATCATCTTTGAATACAACTTTCGGAATGATATAACCATATTTTTCCGTCACGTGTAATCTTGATTTAACGGTTTCCGCAATCAAATCGTCCTCAAAATCCGCAGTTCGGTCAGAATCAACAAGCCCTAACAACTCTTCACTCAGATATATTGTCAATTTTTCTTCGTGAAGTTTTGAATACATCAAATCAGGTGAAGTTGCTTTGTTTAATTGAACTTTCAAATCTTCCAACTCTTTCAAGCCAGCAGAAATTTTATCGTTCAATTTTTTTCTTGAAACTGATGCAGGTGCTTCACCTTCAATCTCAGCCTTAATTTGATTAATACTGTTTTTTCTGTTTCTGATTTTTGCCTGTAAATCCAAGCATTTTTCGTATTCGGTCATTTTAGGAGAAAGCATTTTCTCCATTTGGCTTTTGAAGTCAGAAATATTAATTATGTCAGACTCAGACGGATTGTCGGATTTTGCCTCACGCATAAAGATACAATTTAAAAGAGCACCCTCATCGTCTTCAACATCGTGCATACTGTACAAATCCCAGCCGTTCATAGACATTTCGTTTAAAAGGTTTTGTAAATCCTGTGCATCGCTTGATGAACACGTTTTGATGACATATTCCATTCTATTTTTTCTAAACATAATCTTATCCTTTTAATAATTTAATTGCTTCAATTGCAGTTTTTATTGCTTTTTCCGTGTCGTGTTCAATAGGATTTTCCATGCTTGCTTTTTCTCTTTCCTGATTGCCGACTGTCAAAAATACCGAACCGACTTTTACATTAAGATAACTTGCAACAACAAACAATGCCGCGGATTCCATTTCGGAAGCAAGACATCCGAGCCTTTTCCAAGCTTCCCATTTATTTAAAAGTTCATAACTTACGGGTTTTGTTTCAGGTGAATGCTGTCCGTAGAAAGAATCTTTACATTGAACAACCCCCGCATGATAAGTGTATCCAAGGTTTTTTGCCGCCTGAACAAGTGCAAATGTAACATCAAGGTTTGCAACGGCAGGAAATTCAATCGGAGCATATTCTTTGCTCGTACCTTCCATACGAATTGCACCCGTTGCGATTACAATATCTCCGCCTTTGACGTCTAACTGCATACCGCCGCATGTTCCGACACGGATGAAGGTTTTTGCCCCGACATTTACCAATTCTTCCATTGCAATTGATGCCGAAGGACCACCGATACCTGTTGAGGTTACGCTGACTTTCACACCATCAAGGTAGCCTGTGTATGTAACAAACTCTCTGCGGTCAGCAACAAGTTTTGCATCTTCAAAATATTCGGCAATTTTCTTACATCTTTTAGGGTCTCCCGGTAAGATTACATATTCTCCGACATCGCCCTCTTTTAACCCTACGTGATATTGTATTCCGTTTTCCGAATATTTCATACAAATCCTTTCCTGCTAAATAGATTACATACCTTTTAATTTTTGAATTACAAGTTCTGTAATATCAATACCGCCGACAAATACAACTTCATCAGAAAGTACGGCATCAAGTTTTTGTGCAACCATGATATTTCTTGCCGCATTTTGAACTTGTGTTAAAATTTGAGTTTGTTTTTCATTCTGCAATCTGTAAATAGCTTCTTGTTTTGTTTTTAGTTCGTTTGCAGTTTGGTTTTCAAAGTTTTGTTTTTTCAACGGAGTATCAAGAGATTTGTACTGTCTTTCTTTGTCAACCATGAACTGTTGAACCTCAAGAGTTTTTGCATCAATTTCCTTGATTGCCTGCTGTGCTGCAGGATAATTTTCCAAAACCTTCTGGTAATTGATATAACCGACTTCCGCATTTGCTTGCAACGAAGTTCCGAAAGTTAATCCGGCAATCAGTAATAATGCCATAAGTTTTATATTTTTCATAAATCCTCCTATATTATTTTTAGTATAATAAATCGCCTACACCAAATGTAAAGTAACCGTTTTTAGAGCCGTTATCACCCGGATTGGTAAGCGGAATACCATAGTCGATTGACAAAGGTCCCATACCCGGAACAAACACCTTCAAGCCGACACCAACAGATACTGCTTCCATTGGTCTGTCGTACAGTTTGTTTGATAATGTACCGTCAAATACTTTACCTGCATCAGCCCAGACTGTGAATCTTATATTATTCAAGAACGAAATTCTTGTTCTATCCATAAACGGAATTGGAGTTGCGAACTCAGCAGAACCCATGATGAATGCGTTACCAGTACCAACACCACTCATCTTGAAACCTCTGACTGTGTACGGGCCGCCTAAACGGTATGCCATAACTTCAGGAATATCACCGTGAATTGTTCCGCCGCCCTTAGCTGTGAAAGATAAAGATGATTTTTTACCGACAGGAACATACTGCTTAATCATACCCGTAAGTTTGCCGTTGGTCTTGTCAAATCCGTCCATACCGAAGTTTTCATCAAAACGTAAACTTGCCATTGTACCGTGTCTTGTTACCGTTGCAGAATCCCTTGTATCATAAATAATTGCAGGGCTTAAAGACAGGAATAATCCGCCTTCTAACTGTTCTGCACGGCGTGCAATCGGAATATTATACTTGTGGTACATTCCCCTAATGCCGTTAGCATCACCTTCACGAACATCGATATTTTCCAATCCCATACTGAATGATGCAGATGCGTGTCTATTCTTCTTTAACCTGTGAGAAACCGTTGCCTCGGCACCGTATCTTCTTTCAACCGCAAGAGGAACTTGATAAGAACCGAAATCTCTAAAGAACAATCTGCTGTTTAATGAAGTATCGGAATTTATAAAGTACGGTTTGAAGTAACTCAATTCAGCCTGAATGTTCATGTGGTCTTTGACAGATGAATCGTTAAGGATTACACCGGTACCAACCAAACCTGTCAAGGAAAGTCTTTCGCATCTTCCTCTAAAGTTGTTTTCGGTTATACCCATTGATCCGAATAAACCTGTTACCGTATCAAGACCACCGCCGACTGAAATACTTGCGGTTCTTTGTTCTTGAATTTTTATTGTAATATCATACGCATCAGGAACATCTTCACTTGGTTCGATTTCTCTTTTTACGTCTTTAAATGCTTGAGAAGCGTACAATCTTACTAAATCTTCTTTAATAAGGTTTTCGTTGTAAATCATCCCCGGTTCGGTCAGGACGTTACGAGCAATAATATAATCTTTTGTTTTTTCGTTACCCTCAATCATTATCTTGTCGATAATACCTTCTTTGATGGTAATGTTAATTGTTCCGTCAGGGTCGTCATTAACCGATGAAACTCTTGCAAGAATGTAACCTTTTGAGTTATACAACTCTTGAATTTGAGCAATTGCAGCGTTTAACTGAGTAATATTTTGCGGTTTACCTTTCATATCGGCAAGAATTGCAAGAATATCTTCAATAGGAATAACAGTGTTTCCTTCTACAGTAAAGTCTTTGACAGGAAGATTTTCTTCCACAACAATTTTTACGGTAACAGAACCATCATCATTCTTAGACGGAATAGCTTTCATATTTTCCGTAAAGAAACCTGTTTCATAAATCGTTTTCAAATCAGCCTGTAACGCATCACGTGAATACATTCCGTCAGGTTTCATCTGCATTTTTTCAAGCAATTCGTCTTGAGAAACGGAATTTAACCCGTAAAATTCGATTTTGCTAATGGTTCTTTGCTCTGTATCGGAAGCAGACACTGTAGGGGAACTTGATAAATTCGCAGGATATTGACCATTGTTGACTTTCGGGGTTGAACTTTCAGAAAAGTTTGTATATTTGTCAAATACAGTATTTGCGTAGTTTCCGTTTTGCTGAACGGCATCTTCTGTCAGACCCATTCCGCCCCAGACATCATCTACAGCATACCCTGATATTTGAATTATTCCGGTTAGCATTACCGCTAACATCAATCTTTTTGTTATTGCTCGTAAATTCAAAAACTTTTCCCTTATCTATAAAAGCTCCCACGCCTAACCAAATTATACCATAAATTTCTAAAAAAGTACAAAATTTTTACAACTGTTTACTAACTGTAATCTTATATATTTTATTTTTATTTATCCCGTAAAGTTCTGACAAAATCACGGAGATATCTTTTGCACTAAAACCCTTGTCTTGCAAAAGTTTTATCTTATCGTCCATGCCTGTAATTTCCTCAGGTTTTTCATCCCTGAAAATCATACAAACAAATTCACCTTTAGAAATGTTACTTTGCAAATGTAAAATAACTTTATAAATTTTATCAACAACAACCTCTTCAAAAACTTTCGTGAGTTCCCTGCCGAACGCAACTTTTGCATCAGGTCTGACATTTTGAATATATTCAAGCGTTTTGATAATCCGATTAGGTGAATCGTAAAAAACAAAATCCTGATATTTATATTGAGTTGCAATTTCTTCGATTTTTTGCTGAGTTTTTGGCAAAAATCCGACAAAAGAAAAACTTTCATCCTCTCTTGAAACTTGTGAAAGTAAGGTTATTACAGCGTTTGCCCCCGGAAGTGAGGTAATAGAAAACCCGTGTTTGCGAAGTTCTTTGACTATAACGCACCCCGGGTCACAGATTAACGGCGTTCCCGCATCCGATACAAGTGCCATCCTTTTGCCTGATTTTAATACAGACAGAATTTCATTTATACGTTCGTTTTCGTTGTATTTGTGGTACGAAATACATTTTGTCTTGATATCAAAGTGATTGAGCAACTTTTGGGTTACTCTGCTGTCTTCGCAGGCAATCAGGTCAACCGATTTCAGAACCTCAATTGCTCTTAACGTTATGTCGCCTAAGTTTCCGATTGGTGTCGGAACTATGTAAAAATCAAAATCTTTCATATCAAAATATTAACACAGAAATTATTTTCTGTAATTTTCGTGAATAATTTCAATTAAACCCTTGAGAACCGTGTTATAAGGGGTCGGGATATTGTGTTTTTTGCCAAATTCAATCATTGTATTTGCAAAAATTTCGACTTCGGTATTTCTTTTTGCTTCAACATCCTGCAGCATTGAGGTTTTGCCCTCAGGAGTCATTGTATAGAAAGATTTTAGTGCCTCTTCGTACATAGTTTCGGTATCTTGAACCCCTTCGGCTTTTGCAATTTGCCCGACTTCATTGATTATGTTTTTCATAAAATCGATATATTTTGAATTGTTTTGCATTTGTCCAAAAGTCATGCCCAAAATTGCGGAAGGCTGATTTGAACTAACATTGAGCATATATTTAAGCCAGTATGCTCGCAGCATATTGTCAGGGGTTTTATAGCCTATTCCGACTTTGTCAAAGTAATTTTTTACGATTTCAATATCGTTTGTATCAGTAAAAGTCTTGTCTTTTACCCCGAAAACAATTGTGCCTACTCCGTCATGGGTAATATTGTTGCCGTCACGCATTGCACTGTGTCCGATGTAATACGCTATCGGTAAATGCTTCCAACCGTATTCTTTTGAGATAATTTCTTCACTTGTCACACCGTTTAACAGTGAAATTATTATTGTATCTTCTTTTACAAAATTTTTGAGATTTTTAATAACCTCTTTTAACCCGTCAAATTTTGTCGCGATAATAACCAAATCCGCCTTAAAATTGTTATCCTCAGGCAAGATATAATTCAAGTTTAAAGGTTTCCCGTTAAAATTTTGAGGGGTTTTTGTGTATCTTTCTAATCTGTTCTTATCAACAAGTATTCTTAAATTTTTGCTGTCGTATCGGTGGATTTTATCGGCATATATTGAACCGATTGCCCCAATACCGCATATAATAACATTTTCAATATTTTTCATAGCAATTTTAAATATATCACAAATTTTGAATTATTAAGATTTTTTTATATTTTCTTAATTTTAGGCAAATTTTGATTAA
>CAMAGQ010000007.1 GCA_945833895.1 uncultured bacterium | reverse complement strand
CTCAGTCAATCGGTGAACCGGGTACACAGTTGACAATGAGAACCTTCCACACAGGCGGTGCGGTTGGCGTTAAAGAGGCTAAGAAAGAAATCGTTGCACGTGAAGCCGGTGTTGTAAGTTCTAAAATTAAAGCAAGAGAATTGAGAACACGTCACGGTGATATCGTTCAAGTTTCTATGTACGAGGCTGACATCGAAGTTAAGGGTGAAAAGAGAACAACTAAATACCACATTCCTGCAGGGGCAACCTTGTTTATAAAAGACGGTATGGAAGTTGCAAAAGGCTACAAAATGGCTGAACA
Organism: uncultured bacterium; assembly: GCA_945833895.1. Lineage (GTDB taxonomy): Bacteria > Cyanobacteriota > Vampirovibrionia > Gastranaerophilales > Gastranaerophilaceae > Zag111. The sequence continues at coordinate 24,178 of CAMAGQ010000007.1, read as the reverse complement.
CTCACCTCAAACTCAAGGTGTAACCGAAAAAGCAACAAAAGATATTTTTGCTGATATAAGCGGTGAAGTTGTATTTGAAGACTTCAAAGCAGACGAAAAGAAAGACAGACAGGGTAACGTTTCAAGAACAACCAATAAACAAGGTGTTATCTGGATTCTTGGCGGTGATGTTTATACTCTTCCGGGCGGTTCAAAAGTTCTTGTAAAAGACGGCGAAAAAGTCGGCGAAGGCGACGTTTTAGCTGAAACTTTGACAATTTCGGAACACGGCGGTGAAGTTAGAATTGGTGAAGACCTTGTTATTGAAAGTGTTAAATCACACGGTAAAACAATCAAAAAGATTGTACAAGGTAAAGAATTAACTATCGTTATCGCTTCATTGCAGCCTGAAAATGCCGAGTTTGAACAAACCAAAAAAGAACAACTTTGGACAGTCGGTGCAACAGGCGAAAGATATATCGTTAAAGCACCTGTTGATACAACGGTTGAAAACGGTATGATTATTGCTGAATTAATCGACGACGATTGTTCTGTTTCATCTTCAGGTGAAATCAGATACGTTGACGTTGAAGTTGACGATAATCAAATCATTACAAAACCGGGTAAGGTTGTATTCATTCCTGAAGAAATTCACCAGATTAACAAAGATTCTACTTTGAAAATGGTTGAAAACGGTGCAACAGTTACCGCAGGTACTGAAATCGTTAAAGACGTATACTGCCACATTGATGGTGTTGTAGAATTTAAAGAATACAACGACGTAATTCACGAAATTACAATCAGACCTGGTGAAGTTCACACATTGTCAAGCATTTCTGAATTGAAAGTTGAAGAAGGCGAAGTTGTTAAAAAAGGTACCGTTATTGCTGATGGTATCAAGGTTAAAGAAACTTCTATCGTTTCAATTATGGATTCAGTTGCTGACGATTTACCGCTTGATGATTTGGATGAAGAAATCGATTCTACATTGACTTTGGATGAAGAATCTATCGCAAATCAACCAATCCAAATTCTTATCAGACCTGTTCAGGTATTGGAAGTTGAACAAAAAGACGTATCAATTCACTTCAACACAACAGATGAGTTGATTGATATAATTCCTGTAACACAACTTCAATACAAAGATGGTGCAAGAGTTAGAAACGTTGACGGTGCGACTATCACAAGAACATCATTAGTTCTTCAAATGCAGGGCTACTTATCACACCTTAAAGGTATGGTAGAACTTGATTCTCAAGGTGCTTTGAGAATTGTTGTACTTGAAAACTTGATTGTTCGTCGTGAAATGGAAGGTTCAGCACAATCATCATTACAAACAGAATTGCTTGTAAAAGACGGTGAAACAATTGATGCGAAAACTCCTGTTGCAAAAACTCAGGTTCTTGCAATGAACAAAGCTATTGCATCTATCAAAAATGATGAAGAAGATGTAAGAAGACTTCTGTTAATCTCTGATAATTCAGAAACAGTTGTTTCAGTATCAGGAAAATCGGTTGTTAAGAAAGGCGATTTTGTTAAGACTGACAAAGTTCTTGCAGAAAGCGGCGAAACAACTCCTGTATCAGGTGTTGTTACAGCGGTTAACAAAGGCTCAATTTCAATAAGAAACGGTCGTCCTTACTTAATCAGCCCTGGTACAATGCTTCAGGTTGGTTCAGGAGCATTGGTTCTGAGAGGCGATTTGCTTGCAACTCTTGTATTTGAAAGAGAAAAAACAGGCGATATCGTTCAAGGTCTTCCGAAAGTAGAAGAGTTGCTTGAAGGTAGAAAACCGAAAGATTGTGCTATTTTGGCAGAAAATGACGGTACTGCGAAAATCGAAATTGATGATGACGGACTTCCTAGATTGTTCTTGGTTGATGAAGATGGATCATCTGTAGAAATCAAATATGCAATTGATTCAAACGTAATCGTATCAAACGGACAAAAAATCACAAAAGGTCAACCGTTGACATCAGGCCCGATGAACCCTCATGACGTAATGAGATTATGCGGTCCTGAGGCTGCACAACAATATCTTGTAGACGAAGTACAACGTGTATATCGTTCTCAGGGTGTTGAAATTGCCGATAAGCACATCGAAATTATCGTTCGTCAAATGACTAAGAAAGTTAAGGTTATTGACGCAGGCGATACAAACTTGTTGCCTGGTGAGTTGATTGAAATGCAGACATTCGAAAAAGAAAATAAACTTGCCGAAGAGGCTGGTAAAGAACCTGCAAAATGTGAATACATGTTGTTAGGTATTACAAAGGCTTCTTTGAACACAGAAAGTTTCATTTCAGCAGCATCATTCCAGGAAACAACAAGAATTCTTACAGAAGCGGCAGTTGATGGTAAGAAAGACTTGTTAAGAGGATTAAAAGAAAACGTTATTATCGGTCGTTTAATCCCTGCAGGTACAGGCTTCCACCACTTGATTAACGCTGATGAAGAACGTGACAGAGAAGAAAGAAAACGTGCTGTTGCTCAAAGAAATCAAGCAAGAAAACCTTCCGCAATTTTGGAAGAAATTGAAGGAATGTTCGGTGCTCCTGATTTTGATATTGATGACGAACACTAATTTATAGTCATAGAAACTAATAAAACTAGTCCTTGTAATTTGCGAGGACTAGTTTTTTAGTTTACATTGAATGGGGGCTTGTATATAGCAAAGGTTTCTTCGGTCGTTTCACTCCCTCAGAATGACGTAGTTTTGTTCCCCTCGCCCATCGGGAGAGGGGTGCTCGTCCGCACGGGGCATAATGCTACCAATCACTTTGCACTTCCCTTAGGTCCTATATATTTACCTCCCCCCCCAATGTAACGAAATGTAAAGATGGATTTTAAAATGCCTCAAACCCAGTTATAATGCCCTATATGATATGATATGATATGATGTGATGCCCGTGTGGCAATAATTTCCTCCGGATTGTTTTATAAAAAGTAAGGCAGGATTTTAAACGGTAACAATTTACAAGAACGCAATAAAGGCTTTTATTGTGCCGGATAAATTTGTCTTAAATCAGGTTGAACAGTAAAAGGAGGTAAATTAACGTGGCAGAAACTTATCTTTGGCAGCAGGTACCTAATCAAGGATACAATAAATACGGGAAGGGTATTATCGGACCGGGCAGTAAAGAAGCACTGGAAAGAGCGGTAAATTTACATGCCGGAGTTCCTGCGGGTACGAAATTCCCTGTGACTGATCCAAAATTAATTACAGAAATTGAAGTTTTGACAAAACCTACTCATATTAATAACCGTTGGGGTGGTTTTGGAACAGACTATCACATGAAACCGGGTGAGCTGCGAATGACTTATGGGCAGCAGGCTTTGGATTATATGGATGCACGTTGGCAGAAATTTGCAAAAGCAAAAGGTAAAAAGACATTACTTGATCAGGCAGGCAGTGTTGATGTCAAGTTAATGGAATCAACTCACAGAGATGCGAAAACAGGCGAATATCTGGTTGGAAAATTAAATAAGTTAGGAACAAAAGTTAAAGCAGTGAAAGATGCGAATATTGGTATTACTATTCCAACAGAGGGAATGACTCATGTTTTGACATCAGAAGCCGCAAAAACAGGGGCTGCTGCAACAAAATTAAGACCGGGTATGGTAATTGCTCAAGATGCGCTTGGAACATATACTCCGCCATTAGCAACTCTATTGAAAAAGAATAAGCCTGTAACGAAATTGGGTGAGGCAGTATTTGCAAAACTTAAAAAATTCCAGCACATTCAAGATTTGGCTACAGATTATGCAAAGAAAGGTTTAATCCCTAAATCCAGTGCAGATAGATATATTTCTACAGCGTGGAAATATGTTCAGCGTTGGGCTTCTAAGATTAAATAAAGTACGACAAATAAAAAACCTCCTGTTTTTCAGGAGGTTTTTGCAATAATGTTACATATTAGCCGATTAGATTAAGTAATGTTATTATGATGATAGTATTCGCTGTTTTGGGGCGAACTCTGAAATTTAATATCCGTAAGTAAAGTATGAGGGAGAAATTATTTTTTATGAATGTTAATAATATTATTGCGATGTACAAGGACGGAACGAGAGTTTTTACGAAAAATTTTATAAATTTCTTTTTAGGACAGTTACTGTCAACGCTTGGTGATGCTTTTATTTTGATACTAACAGTTGCGTTAATAATGTCACAAACAGGTGCTCCGGGGGCGGCGATTGCGTTGGTATTTTTCTTTTTCTACCTGCCGTCGCTGGTTTGTGCTCCTATTGCGGGGATGATTGTCGACAGGGTTTCCAGAAAGAAGATTATGATTATAAGCACGTTGTATCGTTTGGGAATTCTTGCGGCATTTTTATTTTTGACACTTCATCTGCATGTTCAGGTTAGTAATGTGTTTGTTTATGTAAGTTTCTTGCTGCTTGGTATCGGTACGGCGTTTTTCTATCCTGCCAAAATGGCGGCGTTACCTAATATTGTTCCGTTGAGCGAATTAAAACGTGCAAACTCTTTAGTATCTTCCGCAAAAACAATGACCATGACGGCGGGGGCTGTGTTTGCCGGTGCTTTTATTGCTAAGTTCGGATTGGTAAACGGTGCTTATTTGTGTGTCGCTTGTTATTTGCTGGCGATAGCGTTTTTAGGGATTGTACAAATCAGAAAAGACGAAAATAATAAAAAACAAGTTGAAGAAGTCAGTGCAATAAGATTTTTGCAAAAACATAAAAAGGCTTGTGACATAATCGGGCTGGTTGTTATTTTATCTTTAATTCACGCGACTTTTTACAGCAGTATGAACGCAATTGCAACAGATACTTTTAATGTCGGTATTCAAGGTTTGACAAAATTGCAGGGAATGCTTGGTTCTGGCGGTTGTGTTGCGACGATTTTCACTTTTTTTCTTGCAAGAAGAATTAAATTTCATAAGTTTTTGGCGGTTTCGTTCTTCGGGTTAGCAATAGCGTTTGCAACGGGCGGAATGTGTTCGACTTATGATAGAGCGGTTTTGTGGCTCGGGGTAATCGGATTTTTCGCAACCTGTTTGCAGATTGTTCTTGATACCATTATCCAAAAATCTACTCACGACAGTGTTAGAGGTAAGGTGTTTGCGTTTAAGGGCATGGTTTCTACTTTTGCAAACTTAACAGGTACACTGGTTGTTTCTTTGGGGTTAGATTTTAACGTTGAGGCTATAACTATTGTTCAGACAATCGCTTACGTTTGCGTTTTGATGGCGGTATTTATAATCCTGTTTGATAAGGATTTTCGTTATTTCTTGCTAAAATCCACTGTCGGACAGATTTTCTTGTGTTTGTTCAGATACAAGGTTGAAGGTGTTGAAAATATTCCGAAAACCGGCAAGGTTATTCTTGCGGGAAATCACACGGGACATCTTGATCCTTTGATAATCCAGATGGCAACCAAACGTCAGTTGTGGTTTGTGACAGGGCCTGCGGCGTTCAAAGTTCCGATAATTAAACATTTGTTGAAGTTTTATAACGTTTTGCCTTTGCAGTTTGGACATGGGCTTGATGCAATCGAGGCGGCTGTTAATAAACTTTTGGGCGGTGAAGCGGTGGTAATCTTTCCGGAAGGCAGATTTACCACTGACGGTAATTTGTGCAAATTTAACCGAGGGGTTTGTATTATGGCTGAACATGCAAACTGCCCGATTGTACCGTTTGCGATTAAGGGCGGATTTGAAACCTGGGGAAAAGGCAGAAAACTTCCGAAATTGTTCAATCATATCGTAATCCAGTTCGGTCAGCCTGTTTACGCTGATAATAAAGACGAAAAAGAAACGGCAAAAGAACTTCAAAAGCGTGTTAATTTCATGAAACACTCTCTTGAAAGACGTTCGCGCTATAGTATTAATAAAAAACAATATTCAAACTTTTTGGACTTGATGCAGACCAAAAGTGATATATACGGTCAGGTGAAAGCCTTATCCCTGAAAACAAAATCAGGATATGAAGAACTTGCTTATATTGAACTTTCACGAGAAGCAAAACATTTGGCAAATTATTTGATAGAAAGTGAAAATGTTCAAAGAGGGGAAAGAATTGCAATAATTTCCGAATCCCGTCCTGAATTCGGTATCGGGATATTTGCGGCAATTCAAACGGGTGCAATCACTGTTCCGCTTGATGTCAAACTTACCGTTCCTGAACACACTCACATTTTGAACGACTGTAACCCTAGATTTATACTGTGTTCAAGCCATTATCTTGAACATGCAATCGAGGTTAAAAATAATGTTGCGTCTGTTGAGAAAATATTTGTTCTGGATGATGAAGAAAGAGGTTATCCTGAAATCCCATCCGTTTCAAAACTTGAAGCTGATGTTGAAAAATCTCTCGGCAGGGAGCGTTCACTTGATGAAACTGCACTCATTGTTTACACATCAGGCACGACCGGTAATCCTAAAGGGGTTATGATTAGTTTTGGCAATATCTATTCTCAGTTGAAAGATTTTGAAAAACTGTTCAAACTTTCAAGTAGGAATACTTTGCTTTCAATTTTGCCGATAAACCACTTGTTGGAACTGGACTGCGGATTTTTCGGAATGCTTTATATGGGTGCGAAAATTGTTTATATAAAATCGCTTAATCCTAAGGAATTGACTTCTGCGATGAAGGAAAAGCAGGTTACAAATATGATAGTTGTTCCGCTTGTTGCTAAAATGCTTAAAAACAGTATTGAAAAGCAGATTAAGAAACAGCCGAAGTTCGCACAAAAAGTGTTTGCTTATATGTATAAACTTGCGAAATTCATGCCACGCAAGGTTAGAAGAATTATGTTCAAATCTGTAATCGACGGTTTGGGTGGTAAATTTGAATGTTTCATCTGCGGAGGAGCACCGTTGGAAAACGAAGTTGCGGAATTTTTTGAAAGAATCGGTATTCCGGTATTCCAAGGGTACGGTTTAACAGAAACCAGCCCGACGATTTCGACAAACAGATACGGCAGTGCAAAACTCGGAACAGTTGGCAAACCGCTGCCATCGGTCAGAGTTAAACTGGCGGAAAACGGAGAAATTCTTGTTTCCGGCTCAAATGTTATGCAAGGGTATTACAACAGACCTGAGGCGACGGCTGAGGTTATTGACGAGGACGGCTGGTTCCATACGGGCGATATCGGCGAAATCGACAGGCAGGGTTATATAAAAATTACAGGCCGTATTAAGAATATGATTGTTCTCGGCGGTGGTAAAAAGATTTTTCCTGAAGAGGTTGAGGCTGTTTTGGAAACTTCAGGTCTGATAAAAGAAGTTTGCGTTATGTCTTTGAAGATTAAATCAGGAAACAAAGCCGGTACGGAAGAAGTTGGTGCCGTAATCGTTCCTGTAGATGAACTTCAAAGTAAATCTGATGAAGAAATTCAAAAACTTTTGGAAGATGAGGTTAAAAGTTTAAGCAGTGAAAATCTTGCATCGTACAAAACGCCGACGGTTGTTGTTTTACATAGGGAAGAACTTCCGAAAACTTCAACCAGAAAGGTTAAGCGCAGAGATTTGCTGCAATGGTATGAATCTTGTTCTGTATAGTAGAAATAAATGTGATAAGCAAAAAGAAAGAGGTAAAAAGATGATTTCAGTTTATCAGTTAAAAAGTAGATTTCAAGGGATTTTGCGTCCGATTACGGAGAATTTGGCAAAAATAGGCGTTACCGCAAATCAGGTGACAATTTCGGCATTTTTATTGTCGGTTGCGACAGGTGCTGCGATTTATTATTACGCTGAAGAATGTAAATATATATTCTGGCTGCTGCCTGTTGCGTTATTTATCAGAATGGCACTGAACGCTATTGACGGTATGCTTGCACGTGAACATAATCAAAAAAGCAGTCTTGGGGCTATTTTGAATGAGTTGGGCGACGTTTTGTCAGACATAGTAATTTATGTTCCGTTCTTGTATGTTTGTTTTGTCAATGATTGGTTAATCTTTGGAATTGCAATACTTGCACTCTTAAGCGAAATGGTCGGAATTATGGGTATTCAAATCGGTGCTTCCCGCCATTACGACGGCCCTATGGGTAAAAGTGACAGAGCCTTCTGGTTTAGTATTCTCGCAATGGTTCTAATGTATGTTCCTGTTGAGCCGAATGTGCTGGCTATTGTTTGTTACGTTATAATTGCACTGCTTGTTTATACAATCTTTAACAGACTTCACAATGCACTAAAAGAAGTTAGCGGAAAGGAACAATAATGGAACATTTTATAATTACAGAAAATGTAAAATTTATGCTCTTTGGATTATACGGGTTTTTGTTCGTGTTAATGGGAGTGTTGAAGTTTTTACAGTTCAAGAAAAAGAATGTCGACAACTGGCTGATTAGAGTTCGTTCTTTTATTTTTATTGTAGTTATTTTCACTGTTGCATTTTGTACAAACAAAATTTGTGCATTTGCACTAATTACTTTGTTGAGTTATTTGGCACTAAAGGAATTTTTCTCTTTGACTCCGACAAGAAAAACTGATAGAAGGGTTTTGTTATGGGCATATTGGTCAATTCCTGTACAGTTTTACATAATTTATATTAACTGGGCGACATTGTTTTATTTGTTCATTCCGTTGTATGTATTTTTGCTAATCTCAATGAGAATGGTTACCATAGGAAATACTGACGGATTTTTGAAATCTATTGCTACAATTCAATGGGGCTTGATGACATCTGTTTACGCTCTTGGTTATATTGCGTTAATCCTTGCAATTCCGTTTAAATACAACCCTATTGGCGGAAGTTTGGGGTTGTTATTTTTCATATTGTTGATAACGGTTGCGAACGATTTTATGCAGATGTTCAGCGGAAAAATGTTCGGAAAACACAAAATTATCCCTAAAGTCAGTCCTAATAAAACGTGGGAAGGCTTTATCGGCGGTGTAATCGGAACAACAATTCTTTCAATGCTGATTGCTCCTGTTTTGACTCCGTTCACACTTTTGCAGTCTGCGTTTTGCGGTTCTGTTCTTGCTATCGCAGGTTTCTTTGGAGATGTAACGATGTCTGCCGTTAAAAGAGATATGGGAGTGAAAGATACAAGTTCGCTTATTCCAGGTCATGGCGGAATTTTGGATAGGTTTGACAGTTTGATATTCACTGCTCCGTTGTTTTTCCATTATTTTGCGTACATTAATTCAATAGTTATAACAAGAGGTCATTAATTATGATATTTTTTAATTTTTTGAAATATATGTTATTTTTATTCATCATAAAACCGTTTATTTATCTGGTTTTGGGGGTGAACGTATCGGGTGCCGGAAATCTTCCGAAAGTTGATAAATCGCCTTCAATCATTGTTGCAAACCACAATAGCCATATAGATACACTTTTGTTGATGAGTTTGTTTAACTGTTCGCAAATTTTGAAAATTCATCCGGTGGCAGCGGCGGATTATTTTTGTAATACAAAATTTAAAAGGTTTGTTTTTACGAAATTGCTCGGGATAATTCCTATTTCGCGCAAGGTTCGCAAAGCAACGGAAGAAGAGTTGTTCAAGGATATTAATGAAAAACTCAGAGCGGGTGAAACTATTATAATTTATCCGGAAGGAACTCGGGGCGAAAGTAATGAGTTGAGCAAATTCAAATCAGGTGTTGCTCATATTGCAAGAATGAATCCTGATATCCCTGTTATTCCTTGCTACATCAACGGCCCTGATAAAATCTTACCGAAAGGCGAAATCTTATGGGTTCCGTTCATTGCGGATGTTTATGTGTCAGAACCTGTTTATTATGATAATACTTCAACAAAAGAATTTACTGAAAAGATACGAAGTATTGTCGAATTTCTAAAACTTGAACACAAGAAAAAAGAAGAATTATAGTAGTTTTTTGTGTTTGAATTTTATAATAACGAAATCCCGCAGCAATTACTGCGGGATTAAATTTGTCCGGTAGCCGTTATTCTCTGGCTAGTTTGTGGTTATGAAATTCTAACAATTTCGCCAATTGCCACTCTTTTGCTCTAATGTCGTGCATTCGTTGTTTGATTTCTTTCAACTCCTGCAACAGGGTTTCTTTATCCTTAAATTTTCCGGCTGTATTTGCTTGTGGAATTGCTTCTTCGTGTGTGTCAGAAGTCCATTCCGGTAAGAAACATCCGTTTTCAAAAAAATCTTTACTCATTATACACATCTCCAAATTCAACAACTATTAATTCTCAGTAATCAATGAATGAAAAAAATCCATTAATTTGAAATTTCCGTATTTGAACGCAACAGGTTTTCCTGAATATTCGCTGCGTGAAATTTTATTCAATGTATCCATTTCTTCTCTTGATAAAGAGCCGAAATCAAAACTTGTCATTTCTGCATAATCAAGCATTAAATCTTCTACGTCCATAATCTTTTTCTCTGACATATCAACACTCCTTAGGTTTTCTGTTTTTTAATTACAAATTCTATATCGACAACTTTTCAAAAAACTTTATAGTTTTGGATTATTTTGTTACATATTTTAATAATTCTGATTTAAACACTAGAAAAATGAGCAAAAATATTTTATACTATGAGTGTAGTAGTATAAAATAATATATACTTGAGGAACGTTAATCGGTTCACAATTTGCCATCTGTTTGCAGGATTGTTATTATTACAATATTGGAATAGAATTGTATAGTAATGTAAACTCTGCTGAATAAAACGGCAAAAAAGTAGGTTTATGATTTTTATATAGGTGAAGATAGGTAGATTCTGTTGGCAAATATAGATAATAAAAACGAATTGAATATAAAAACTCCGAAAAGCAGAAAGAAATTGACTTCAAACCCGATAGATAAGGCTGAGTCACTTGAAGGTATGAAAATGATTTCAGTTCCTGCGTCTTCTGCTGAAGCAAAAACGGATAAATTAAAAACAACAAGAAAGAAACTTGATAAATTAATCAAACCTATATCTGCGGCGGATGAAAACAATTTGAACAGTATTGTTGAAACTATTAACAATTTCAATACATCAAGAACAAAACCTAAACAGTACAACAACGAATACGCAATAAATCCGTCCAAGGCATTTCCGAGTGCAAATTATTATGAACTTTTAAAAGATATTTTAAACGCGTTTCAAAACGACAAAAATGTTGTGGATATTTTTGCGGAATTAGGTAATATTTTTATAAAACAATTAAAGTGGAATTTTGTAGGATTTGGTTTATTACACGAAAAATCTAAGTGCATAAATCTTAAATTGTACAGTAAAACCAGCAGTACATACTCTTCAAAGATATTTTTATCGGATGAAAATAACCCGATAATTAAATGTTATAAAACACGTTCAATCATTGATAAGGATGATTTAGCGTATTTGAATATTCCGTATATAGTGAAAACGGATTCTGTTATAATCCCTATGATTTCTATCAATAAATGTATAGGTGTAATGCTTGTCGGACAGAATATTTCAAATATCAACGTGAATATTGTAAATTTCTTTTCAAACTATGCAGGCATGTTCATTCATAATGCACAACTTCTTGAACAGACAACAAAATATGCCAACACTGATACTTTGACCTCTTTATATAACCACAGAGGTTTTCAGGAAGTGCTTGCAAAAGAACTTGAGAAAGCGAAAGAAACAGAGAAACCTTTGTCTGTTGTTATGTTTGATGTTAATAACATTTCAAAGATTAACAGAGAACTCGGGCACGCAAAAGGTGATGAAGTTATCAAAACTATTGCTGACAAAATTAAACAGAATATCCGTTCAAACGATTGTGCGGGCAGATACGGCGGGGATGAAATTGCCGTAATTCTTCCTGACACAAACACTAAAGATGCAAAATATCTTGCAGAATATATAACTTATTGCCTGTCTTGCTGTTTTGTGGATGACGTCGGGCCTATCAAGGTTTCTGTCGGAATTTCCACCTTCCCTGAATGTACGATTGATCAGGAAAAATTACTTATTCTTGCTGAACAGGCAATGTTTATATCGCAGGCAAAAGGTTACAAAGAAGGCATGTCTGCAATTGTAAGTTCGTCTGACTTCAATTTCTGGGATGATGTCGCACTTAATTCGTTTGCAGAAGTTCTTGCAAAACGTCACTCTCAAATCGGTATAAATTTTGAAGAAGAACTTTTGCACAAATTCAATCAGGAAGAAATAATCAATCACACTCACCTGATGGAAATGGTTACATCAATAGCCGGTGCGATAGATGCTAAAGACCCTTATACAAAAGGTCACTCAACTTCTGTTTCAAGGTATGCGGAGGCTTTGGCTCGCAGCGTGAACCTTCCTGAAAATGAGGTTGAACGTATTAAAATTGGTGCGTTGCTTCACGATGTCGGTAAAATCGGTATTCCTGAAAACGTTCTGAAAAAACCCGGTAAATTAAACGACGAAGAATGGGAAATTATGAAACAACACCCTACAATCGGTGCTGAAAAGGTTATTGCACCGAATGAAGCGTTGCGTGATTTAATCCCGATAGTTAAATACCACCATGAAAGACTTGACGGAAAGGGTTATCCTGAACATCTTAAAGGTAACGAAATTCCGCTTGAGGCAAGAATTGTTTCAATTGCGGATGCTTACCACGCACTTGTCAGTGACAGACCGTACAGAAAAGGCCTGCCAATTGAAACCGCTTGTGCAATTTTGAAAGATGGTGCGGGAACTCAGTGGGATGCGGATTTGGTTCGTCAATTTATATCTATTGCGCCGTCTTTGACTACAAATGTGTAATTTTTGATTGACTTATTAAACTTGGACGATAATTATTTTATGCGTTTTAGTATAATTTGCATATTATCAGTATCGTTGAGGTTGCCTTTTACTTTCACTCGGAAATATTGGAAATTGCTTTTTTTTGTTTCAAGCGGAGGAATTTTTTCCAGTTGATTTCTGTAGGTTTCGATTGAATTTTCAGGGCGAAGAACAAGTTTCAGTACCCAGTTCAGCGGAAGGAAGAGTATTTTTATGCCTTTTGGAGCATCTTTGTCATATTTCCCGAACATATTCAACTCTGCTTCCTGATTATAAATATTATATCTTCCTTTAATGTACATTGCCATAAACTTTACAAACTTGTTACACAAGATAAAAAAATATATAATCAAAAAGAGATGAATATTTTGTTTTTACACAGAAATTTTCCTGCACAATTCAAGTATTTAGTTCAGGAATTGGCGGGAAATAAGGATAATCAGGTCGTTTTTATAACAAATAACGAATTTCGTACACTTCCGGGGGTATTGAAAATCCAATACAAATTAAAACGTGAAGTTCCCGAAAACTGCCATAGGTATTTGAGATTTTATGAAGAAACGATTATTCATGCTCAATCGACCGCAGAAGCCGTAATACGGCTAAAAAATTCAGGGTTTGTTCCTGATATCATCTTTGGTCATACGTGGGGGCAGACGTTATTTATGAAAGATGTTTATCCTGATGTTCCGCTGCTTGGATATTTTGAATGGTTTTACAACGCTCAAGGTGCAGACATGGGCTTTGACGGGGAGGTTTTGAGTGTTGATAAACTGGCAAAATTAAGAAGTAAAAACGCTCATTTGTTAATCGATTTATATTCTTGTGATGCTGGGCTTTGCCCGACAAAATTCCAGAAAAAACAATTTCCGAAAGAATTTCAGTACAAGTTGAAAGTAATACATGACGGAATTGATACGGATTACTGCCAGCCTGATGAGAACGCAGAATTTACGGTAAAAGATAAAAACCTGAAACTTACCGCAAATGATGAAGTCGTAACTTATGCAACCCGCGGAATGGAGGCGTATAGAGGTTTCCCTGAATTTATGCAGGCTGTTGAAAAACTCCTGAAAAAACGTCCAAATTTGCACGTGGTAATTGCGGGTGAAGATAGGGTTTGTTACGGTGCAAAACTTTACAATACAACTTATAAAACATTAATGCTTCAAAAATTGGATTTAGATTTAAACAGAATACATTTTGTCGGGAGTTTACCTTTCAATGAATATGTCAAATTGCTTCAAATCTCATCGGCACATGTTTACCTGACATATCCTTTTGTTGCGTCGTGGTCGCTGCTTGAGGCAATGTCTTGTGCTTGTCCTGTTGTGGCATCTTCAACAGAGCCTGTTACGGAATTTATCGAAGATAATAAAAGCGGGCTGCTGTTTGAGTTTTACAACATAGATGAACAGGTTGCAAAGATTGAATATGCACTTGATAATAGGGTTAAAATGATCCCGATTCGCCAAAACGCAAGGGATGTTATTGTCAAAAATTACGCACTTAAAGATACTTTGCCGAAACAGATTGATTATATAAATTCAATTATTCAAGATTATAAAATCCACCAAATGCAGGATAAAAACGAGTTAAAAATATAATATAATTAAAATATATATTTTTAACTTGGAGAGTTTATATGGAAAGAATAGTGTCGGAGAATGCGGATTTATACGGGCCTGCTATGCAAGAAATGTCTGATTCGATAACTCAGAATTGGACAGAACAAGCTCTTGAGTGTTACTACCTTGAATGCGACTGTGCAAAATGTTCAATAACCAAAGGGAACTATTCTTTCATTTGCCAGATGCCAAAAGTCATTGATATTCTTTTGCAAACTGTCGGAGAACCTGAAAAACCCCGAAAAACAGCGTAAAACCGAAATGCCGAAAATAATTTTTCAGGGTTTGTTTTGTTTCAATACAAGACAAATCCCTGTTTGAATATCTTGTTTTGATTTTTAACTTGTGAAAATTAAAAATTACCCTTTCAATTATTAAAAAATAATAAATTTAACTTGTTAAATCGTTTTCATACTTTATAATATATTTATATGTATGATGTTAGAAGGGAAATGTTATGACAATAGAAAATTCAAATCCGTTCAAAAATGAAGATGTCATTAAAGACGAAGAAAATATTGAAAATAATGAAAATTTTACAGAAGAAAATGTTGAACAAGAAACTCAAGATACAGAAAAAACTTCTGAAAATAATAAACTTCAAGAAGAGTATGACAAATTAAACCAACAATATATAAGACTTGCGGCAGATTTTGACAATTACAGAAAACGTCAGGCACAAGAAAAAGAAGGTTTGATAAAATACGGAACCGAAAATGCATTAAAGCAATTGTTAGAGGTTTTGGATAATTTTGAACGCGGGCACAAGGCGTTGGAAAACGTTGAAGATTGCGAAAAAGTAAAAGAAAGTTTTGACCTTGTACATAAACAGGTTTGTGAAGTTTTAACAAAAATGGGCTTAGAGGAGATTAAGGCTATCGGAGAGGATTTCGACCCTAATTTCCACGAGGCTGTTATGCAGACTCCAACCTCTGAACACAAGGAACACACAGTTATAGCAGAATTGCAAAAGGGCTACAAAATGGGCGATAAGGTTCTAAGACCGACACTTGTTAACGTAGCAACCGCAGAATAACTTTTCAAACGGAAGAGTTGATTAGAAGGAAGTTAAATAAAAGATATGGCAGATTATTATGAAATATTAGGAGTATCAAAAGATGCTTCAAAAGATGAGATAAAGTCGGCTTTCAGAAAGAAAGCGAGGCAGTTACACCCCGACGTAAACAAAGCACCGGATGCGGAAGAAAAATTTAAAGAACTTGGCAAAGCATACGAAACCCTGTCTGATGATAACAAACGTGCAACTTATGACCAATACGGCGAGGACGGCTTGAAAAACGCAGGTTTTGATACAAATGGACCGTTTGCGGGCGGATTTGGCGATTTGAACGATATTTTCGAAAGTTTCTTCGGCGGATTTGGCGGTTTCGGGTTTGGCGGAAGACCTGACCCTAACGCTCCTCAACGTGGTGACGATTTAAGATATGATGTAAAATTGAAGTTTGAAGATGCGGTTTTTGGCATCAATAAAGAAATCAAATTTGACCACCTTGAATTGTGTCCTGATTGCCACGGAACAGGTGCGGAAAAAGGTTCATCAAAGAAAACTTGTCCGCAATGCGGAGGAACAGGGCAGGTTAAAACCGTTACCAGAACGCCGTTAGGTAACTTTGCACAAATTACAACTTGTCCGCACTGTCAAGGTTCGGGGCAAATTATCGACAAACCTTGTAAAACTTGTCAGGGACAAGGAATGATTAATCGTGAACGCAAGATTGAGATAAAAATTCCGGCAGGCGTTGATAATATGTCGAAAATCAGAGTTTCATCAGAAGGTGATTGCGGCAAAAACGGCGGGCCGAACGGCGATTTATTCGTCGTTATCCACGTAGAACCTTCAAGATATTTCAAACGTGAAGGAATAAATGTCTTTACCGAATTGGAAATTTCTCCGGCACAAGCGGTTCTGGGCGACTTAATCGAGATAAAAACTCTTGATGGAAATAAAGAAGTTCAAATTCCTGCGGGTATTCAGCACGGAGATATCGTCAAAATTAAGGGTGCGGGTATTCCTGTGATTACAAAACCTTCTCAAAGGGGCGATCATATTGTTATTGTGAAGATTAAAATTCCGACAAAACTAAGCGAGTCTGAAAAACGTTTGTATCAGGAATTGTACAGTCTTTCAGGCGGTAAAAAACCGCAAAAATCAATTATCTCAAAAGTAAAGGGAGTATTTAAGTAGTATGCGAAAACTTTTAGTGTCAATTTGTTTGTTTGTATTAACCTGTACCACAGCCTTTGGGGCACAGGTTCCGCAGCAGGTGCAGGACTTTATAAACAAGGATTTTCCCGAAACGAATTTCCGTTTTGACGGAGCGATTTTGCTTCCCGATAAAACAATGTATTTGCCGTTGTTTCCTGCAAAAACCGAAACAGCCGACACTTTAAACATCAAAAGCAGTTATCCTGTCAATACTACTATGAAACAAAAGCCTGATATGATAATTTTTGATAATAATTTCGTACTGTTAAAAGTTATCAATACAAACGGCAAAAAAACAGTTATTAATATGACAAATCCGCCTGATGAAGTTGTTTCCGCACTTCTTCCTCAGGATATTTTATTGCCGAAAGGGCTTGTTATTCCCGAAAATCTCAAGGGAATTATCGGAAACCTTGACGTTATGGTTACTAAGGAAACGGGTTTGAGAATTAATAACACAAGAAACAAACATAAATCCGCTACAACTCCTGTTGAACCGCTTGCGGGCAAGACTTTTTATGTTTCGACAGGTGCTAATAAAAATATTCAGGTAATCCAGTCTAATTCAAAAGTTCCTGAATATGCACTAGAACAGGAACATGTAATCAACGATATTAAAGAGTACAACAATGAATTTTTACTTGTAACCTATTTTGATTCTAAAACAATGAATATTATTTCGTTGATGGATGAAAAAATTATTAAACGTGTAAATTTTGAAATAAATCCCGAACAAATTATCGTTGACAGCAAAAACAAAACGGCATACATAACTTCAGGTTCAAATTCAAGTATTTATGTTTTCAGCCTGGAAACAATGACCTTGAAAAAACAATTGAAAGTCAACGGGCAGTGCGAAAAATTTACCTTGAGTGCTGACGGCACAAAACTTTTTTATGTTGACAGAAACACCAATAATATTTGGGCTGTCGAACTTGATAACAATTATCTGTTAAAAAATATCGGAAGTTTTCCTAATATTTCAAAAATTGCTTACGAAAACGGAAAAATTTATATATTAAGCAGAACAAAAAACAGAGTTGCGATAGTTGATTACGACACAATCGGATTTATTGAAGAGCTTGAGGTTTCAGAAAAGCCTGTCGACTTGTACGCAAGAAATAATGACTTGTTTATACTTTGTGCTCAAGATAATATTGTAGAAGTTTTGAATACGGAAGAAGATGTTATTACCGATAAATTGTATTTGAATACAAACGCATTTGCAACACACATCACACCTGTTGCAGACAGCAATTTAATTATGGTTACAAATGCACTTTCAGGCTTGTATTCGGTCATCGATACGGATTTGAAAGAGGTAATCAAAACAAGTCCGATAGATGTACCTGTCAGAGCAATAGTTGTTACAAATAAGGTTAAAACGATAAAATAAAGATATGATAGAAAATTTTGATACTACAACACAAGAAATCTTAAAAGAATTAGAAAAAACTCAGAAAGAATTTTGGAATATTTCCAGAGTGACTGCGGAATTTCTGTATAATTTGATTGTCGATTCAAAATCGCAAAGCGTGATTGAAGTCGGTACATCAAACGGTTATTCGGGGATTTGGCTTGGCAAAGCCTTGAAACAAACCGGCGGAAAGTTGACAACGATTGAGTTTTACGACAAAAGACTTGATATTGCGAAAGAAAATTTTGAAAAATGCGGAGTTGCCGATATTATTACGACTAAAAAAGGTGATGCGGCGACAATTTTGGAATATTTGCCTGAGGATTTTGAAGTTGACTTTGCTTTTATTGATGCGAATAAAAGACAGTACATTGACTTTTTCCACCTGATAGCACCGCATTTGAAGGTCGGCGGATATGTTGCGTGCGACAATGTTATTTCTCATGCTCAAAAGGTTCAGACTTTTCTTGATGACATCAACGCAAATCCTGATTATGAGAATGTTGTATTACCGCTTCCTGCGGGGTTGTCGCTTGCGAAAAAATTAAGATAATTATTATGAAAGGGGTTTTAAAATGAGTGAAGATTGCATTTTTTGTAAGATTATAAGAGGCGATTTCGGAACGGAATTTGTTTACGAAACCGAAAACACTGTTGTATTTAAGGATATTAATCCAAAAGCCCCTGTACATTTGTTGGTTTGCCCGAAGGAACATATTCCTTCACTGAACGAACTTGAAGACAAAGATTTAATGGCGGAACTTTTGCAAACTGTTAAAGATGTGACAAAAAAAATTGGTTTGAAGTCATATAAAACACAGATAAATACAGGCAAAGAAGCAGGACAAGAGGTTTTCCACCTTCATATCCATATCCTTGGTGAAAAAATATAAGGAAAATCTTGCTCAATATATGTAATGCAGTTGTTATTTTAATGATATTTAATTAGCCTAATCCGAGTTTTTATGCTATACTTGGAACATATACTTATTAAAAGGAGAATATTTATGCACACAGAAGAAAGAACTTTCATTGCAGTAAAACCTGATGGAGTTCAAAGAGGGTTAATCGGAGAGATTATTAAAAGATTTGAGGTAAAAGGTTACAAGGTAATCGGCTTAAAAATGCTTCAAGTTTCTGATGAGCAGGCAAAAGCACATTACGCGGAACACGAAGGAAAACCTTTCTACCCAAGACTTTTGAGATATATTCAAAGCGGCCCGATTGTAGCAATGGTTATTCAAGGATATAACGCTGTTGCGGGAGCAAGACATCTTATGGGTGCAACTGACCCTGATAAAGCAGAAGTCGGAACACTTAGAGCCGATTTTGCACAGGTTAAGGAATACAATATCGTTCACGGTTCTGACTCTGTTGAAAGTGCAGAAAGAGAAATTGGAATTTACTTCAATGAAAACGAACTTTTCACCGAAGGCAAATGTATGTCCGAACTTGTTGTAGAAAGTCTTGATGCGGAATAGTGCAGTTCAATTCCAAACAACAAGGAAACAATCCATGAATGAAAAGGACTATTTTAATTACGAACTAATCCACGAGGATGCGAAAACCGGTGCGAGAGCGGGAATTTTGACCACTCCGCACGGAAAAATCGAAACGCCTATTTTTATGCCTGTCGGTACAAATTCAGCAGTGAAATCTCTGACAGGCGACCAGATAAAAGAAACAGGGGCACAGATTATCCTCGGTAACTCTTATCACTTGTATCTTAGAGCGGGTGACGAGAGGATTCGTGATTTTGGCGGTATTCACGGCTGGATGAACTGGGACAAACCAGTTTTGACCGATTCGGGCGGGTTTCAGGTATTTTCTCTCGGACATTTGAACAAAATTACCGAGGACGGAGTCGAATTTCAAGACCCGAAAAACGGCACAAGACACTACATTTCACCTGAAGTTTCAATGAAAATTCAGCAAAATATTGGTGCGGATATCATTATGGCTTTTGACCAGTGTGCCCCGTATCCTTGCGATTACGACACCGCAAAAGCCGCAATGGAACGCACTCACAGGTGGCTTGAAAGATGTTTCAAGGCGAAAACCAATCCGAAACAAGCACTGTTCCCGATTGTTCAGGGTGCGTTCTTTGACGATTTGAGAAAAGAAAGTGCAAGAGTGATTTCAACTTTTGATGCTGTCGGGTATGCAATCGGCGGGGTCAGCGTGGGTGAACCGACAGACGTCAAAAACCACTTCACGGAACTTGTTGCACCGCTTTTGCCGAAAGACAAACCGCGTTATCTTATGGGGGTAGGAACTCCTGAAGATTTGCTAAACGGTATCAAATTCGGCGTTGATATGTTTGATTGCGTGTTGCCGACCAGAAACGCCCGCCACGGTTCGTTTTTCACTTGGAATGGCAAGGCAAATATTAAAAACGAAAAATACAAGGATGATAAATTGCCGCTTGTTGAAGGCTGCGATTGTTATGCTTGTCGAAACCATTCAAGAGCGTACATCAGACATCTGTGGAAATGCCAAGAAGCAACTGCGGCAACGCTTTTGTCAATCCATAACATAAAATTCCTGATTGATTTTGCGAAAAAATGCCGTCAGGCGATTTTGGAAGACAGATATCTGGAGTTTTATAACGAACATTACAACAATCTTTTGGGTTAAGCGTTTAAAAACTTATCCAGTTGGTTAGTTTTTGTCGTGACAAGTGAAGGATTCTGTTTTGCGAAATTTTCGTTTCGGTTTTTTGTTGAATTTTTGCGATTTTTCATAAAAACTGCTCCGCCTGTTAGTGTTGCAATAAGTGCCGCACTAACAACTAACGGTTTCAAAAATTTATTTTTTGAAACTTTATTCAAACTGCCGTTTGAAGGGTCTTCAAGCAAAACATCTCTAAAATGCACAATTTTTGCGTATATTTCGGGATGCGATTGGTCCAAACCTTTTGCCTTGAAAACCTTATCAAGGCTGTCCATTATATTAAATCCGTAACCTTCGCGGATGGCTTGATGATATAACTGGCGGTAATTTTCAGGGATTTTATATGCGTAAATTCTCTCAGGATAAACCGCGTTCAAGTCCTGCATATCAAAACGCTCTTCCCGCCCGAAAACGTCCATATAAAACATTTGATTATTTTTCGCCATCATCGGCTCAGCCCATTTAGCCTTCGCAAATTCTACAGGATTGTTTAAGTTCTCGGGATTAAGTTTCAAAATCCTTGCAAGCGGATTTATCGCAGGTGCTTTGTGGAATCTGTTATCGTGAACCGTCAAATCTTCAACATTGTTGGCAATCTGGCGTAAAGGCTGCGGGTCGTGATTTCCGACACCCACAATAAATTCATCGGGACTCCAGCCACGTTTGAGAAAGGCGTCATTTGAACCCCACGACTCGTGCATATAAGTAGTTCCAAAGATTTTCACTCTATTTTTGACAGGCGGTAAAAGTTCACCGTTTTGCCCGAAAATATCCCCGCCCTCAAATTCGTAAATAAGATTTTTAAGGTCGTAATTCTCGCCTTTTACCTCTTTTACGGCGTTTTCAATAAAATTCAGGACAGAATCGCCCATATATTTTGTAAACGGCTTGCCCTCATCAGGAAAAATCTTAGGGTTTACGTATGCCCAGCCGACATCAAATCTGATTGAATCATAACGTTTTGCACATAATTGAACTTTCTTTTTCAACAATTTTGCGGCAGCACTGTTCGGGTCAGAAAGAGTATCGTAATCAAGTGCAGGAAGCCCCCACTCTTTCATCCCGATAAAATGCCCGTGTTTGAAGGCTTTTGGATTTGCCCACTTTTCATCTGCGGAAAACCCGATTTCACAATCACCTTTCAGGTCAAGCTCCAGATTATTCAAATTTCTGCGTCCTATTGCAAGGTGGCTGTCTGCAAGGTATTGCTTAAATTTGTAAAACTCTATATTATCAGAGTTTTCTTTTAATAATTCTTCTATCCGTTCTGTTCTTTTACCTAAATCAAAATCAGGATTGTATAAATTTCTGTCAACTTCATTTTGCCATTCGTCATATTTATGGGTGTGGTAGGTTTTAAGCAGTGTTTTAAATATTCCTTTAGGTTCTAACCAGTCATTGTTTTCAGTGGAATACTGTGCGAATTCTTTTTTAAGTTTTGAATTTGCAGGAAGTTTTTTGAACCGTTCATACGCAATTTTCAACGCTTTATCCTGAGCAGAATTATCTTCCATAACGTTTTTGAAATTTGCGTACCATTCCGGCGGTGACATTTTTTTATTTGATTTAACTATTTCATCGTATTCTTTGCGTTTTAAAATCTTTTCAAACTCGGGAGTTGTTAAAAGCAGCGGATTAATCTGGTGATTGCCAAGAGATAACGCCGTTCCCGCATAAGCACAATATGCACCCTTAAAAGTTGCAACTTCCCCTGCCGGAAGAACTTCAACCGTATTGAACCCGAGATAAGTTTTCATATATTGGAAAAAATCCTTTGCTTCTTTTGTCGCAAGGTTTCCAAGCCCTGTGTCGACAGATTTTTCTCTCGGCAAACAAGGATCGTGAACAATAAATATCGATTTACCCGTTTGCCCTGCTAATTTTTTTGCTTCATCACGCACCGCAGTATATTCGGCAATCTCATTTTGGCGTAATTCCCTGCCAAAACTGACGCTGTTACGAATTGGAGAAATTCTCATGATTTTGTTTAACTCCTGTATCTTTAGACCAGTTTTATATTATCACAAACAAAAAAATCCTGAAATTGTTTAATAAAAACGTTTTCAGGATTTCTATTATTTTTTTATTTTTATAAAAACTATTCAGTAGCACCAATTATAGCGTTAATATCTGCAACCATATCGTCTGCATTGTAGCCGTGAACTTTTGCACCTGCTTCAAGGTTTTCAAATCTTGCAGCCGCACAGCCAAGACATCCCAAGCCGTATTTGTGGAAAATTTCGATACTTTCAGGGTGTTTTTGTGCAATTTCTAAAATATTCATTTCTTTTGTAACTTTTTCAGCCATAATTCTTTCCTCCTTTTGACTTTCCCGTAATCGTCATTAAAATATATTATACATGAAAAAAAGAAGGATTGGTACAGTATGGAATTATTGAAAATTTTTATCAAAGATGATGTTCCGGCAATCGGATTGTCAAAACTAAAACTTGAAGAAGAGGTTAAATCTTACAAAATACCTCAACGGCTAAATTTAAACAAACGTGCATTTAAACCGAATTACAGTAACAATTTGTTCTTGCTGTAATTTGCCTTAATATTTCTTCATAAATGGACAAAAATTTAGCAATTTTTGACAACATTTTTCGTTTATAATAATATAAGGGAAAAATGGGGTAAAATTATGGCACCAATAACAGGACAAAGTTTGTTAGTATCATTTCTCAACCCGACGGGCGTACAGCGTGCGCAGCGTTCAGGAGTTGCATTCAAAGGAGTGTCTAATCCTGTTCGTAATGCCAATATAGCATCTATTAAGTACGAACGTGCACCTGAACACGGTGCGACTGTTGCGGTAACGGATAGAAACGGTAATCCGCTGCTTCCGGGGTACATGCCTGATGGTTTGAAACTTGATTGCCTTGCTTAATTAGCCTAGTATGTCGAGTTTACCTCCTTTATTTGTGTTTGATATATCCGGATGAAACGGATTGTTTTTTGATTGGGTTATTTTGTTTGTAAAATCAAACATTTGCTTTTGTACAGTCTGATTGTTTTGGGTTTCAAAAAGTTTTACGGGTTGAACAGTATAGGTGTATTGTCGTTGTATTTCTTCAATTTTGTTGAACATAATAAAAATCTCTCTTTGTATATAAAAAGGTTTTTATAGAAAGAGATTTTCAGTTTTTGAAATATTTGTTACAAATTTAACATTCAACCTTTGAGTCAGTGTCAGGGAATGACGAATAATTAATTAAACCCTCTCCCGAATTTCTAAATTCACTGACGTTCATTAAGAAATTCCGCCCTCTCCCAAGGTGAGAGGGCACTGAACAAACACTCCTTCCATAGGTGAGGGAACTTCCATGTCATGCTGAACTTGTTTCAGCATCGCAAGGTTGAACGAATAACTTGTAGGATGTGGTAAATCTATGATTTACCGCATCAGGGCATGTAACTAAAACCTACTTTTACTGAAATTTGTCAGGGATTCTTCGGGCAATAAAAAATTGCTGCCCTCAGAATGACAAATTCCCCTTTCCCTTTGAATTTAGTAGATAATGTCTTGAAAGTCAAGCAATATTTTTTTTGGGGAAAAATGTATATTT
>CAMAGQ010000006.1 GCA_945833895.1 uncultured bacterium | reverse complement strand
CCCTCTCCCTGAGAGAGTTGAATTTATACCTCCGTACACAATTCGCGTATTGACTTTTGGAAGTTTATATTGCAACATGTAGTCTGAATATTCAGAGGTCGCAATGGCAAAAATTTCAATAATTGTTCCCGTTTATAATGTCGAAAAATATTTGACTAAATGCTTGCAAAGTCTTGTTAACCAAACTTTTCGCGACATTGAAATAATTTGCGTAAATGACGGTTCAACGGATAATTCGCTTGCTGTTTTGAACGATTTTGCCTGCTCTGATTCAAGAGTGAAAGTGATTACGCAAGACAACTCGGGCGTTTCATCTGCAAGAAACCGCGGGATAACAGAATCCACAGCACAATATTTAATGTTTCTTGACGGGGATGATTACTATACACCACATGCGTGTGAACTTGCTTATGAAAAAATCGAAGCAACGGGTGCAGATGTCGGGGTTTTCGGGATTACGGAATTATACGGGTTTATTATGCTTTCTTGTATCGTGAATAAGAACATTAAAAAGGTTTGTAAAAAAGCCGTCGAGCCTGATTTGTGGAAATTCCAGACCTATAGTGTAAATAAAATCTATAAAAAAAGTTTTCTATTTGAACAGAATTTGAAATTTCCTGTCGGGGTAAAAACCGCGGAGGATTTAATTTTTTCTCTAAGTTGCCTGTTCAAAAATCCGAAATATTGTTTTATTGATAAACCTTTGTATGTTTACCGCAAAAACAGGAAAAACTCTGTAACAACAGGTGATAGCGGTGTGAAAAACGACCTTGATGCGTTGAAATTATTTTATCAATCTGAGGTATTTCAGCAGCAGGCGGAAGAAATTCAGTTGAAGGTTATTGAAAAATTCTGCAGCGGAAGTTGGAACTATTACAAACGCAATCGCAGAAATAAGGAATTGCTTGTCGATATAAAAAGACTTATTGAATTTATCGAACAGCGTTACGAGGTGGAAAAACTGGTGCAGTTTAAAAAATATAACCAGATAAAAGCCATTACAAGGGATATTTAACATATTAAAAAGGGCGGAAACTGTACAGTTTCCGCCCTTTCTGAAATATTAAAACATAAACGGGAATGATTACATCATACCGCCCATGCCACCCATACCGCTCATTGCAGACATATCAGGTGCCGGTTTTTCTTCCGGAATATCGATGACTGCGGCTTCTGTAGTCAATAGCATTGAACCTACAGATGCAGCGTTTACCAATGCAGAACGAGTAACCTTAGCAGGGTCAACGATACCTGCTTGGAACATATCAACATATTTGCTGTTTAGAGCATCGTAGCCGTAAGCACCGTCTTTTTCAAGAACACAATCAACAACAACATCTGCTTTTGCACCTGCGTTGCGAGAGATTGTTCTCAAAGGTATATCAAGTGATGCGGTTAGAATTCTGAAACCGACTTTTTCGTCATCAGAATCAAAGTCCATAGAATCAATTTTTGAATTTAATTCTTGTTGAACTCTCAATAACGCTACGCCGCCGCCCGGAACGATACCTTCTTCGTTAGCTGCACGAGTTGCGTTAAGAGCATCTTCAATTCTCAATTTTCTTTCTTTCAGTTCAACTTCAGAAGCTGCACCAACTTCAATCAAAGCAACCCCGCCTGAAAGTTTAGCAACTCTTTCTTGTAATTTTTCTTTATCGTATTCTGAATCAGAAGCTTCGATTTGTTTTCTGATAAGTCTTACTCTTTCAGCAACAGCATCTTTAGTTTCGTCACCTACAACGATAGTTGTTTCGTCTTTTGTTACGGTAACTCTTTTTGCTTTACCAAGCATTTGAGTTGTAACGTTTTCCAATTTAATACCAAGTTCTTCAGTGAACATTTCGCCGCCGGTTAGGATAGCGATATCTTCAAGCATTGCTTTTCTTCTGTCGCCAAATCCCGGAGCCTTAACAGCAACTGCTCTCAATACTTTTCTCATTGTGTTTACAACAAGTGTTGCAAGAGCTTCGCCTTCAACGTCTTCTGCGATAAGTAACAATGATTTACCGTCACGGGCAACTTGTTCAAGTAGCGGAACTAAGTCTGAAATCAAGTTGATTTTCTTGTTGCAGCAGAATACGTAAGCATCTTCAAGAACTGCTTCCATTCTTTCAGCATCTGTTACAAAGTATGGTGAAATGTAGCCTTTATCAAACTGCATACCTTCAACAACTTTCAGGTTAGTACCGAAAGATTTTGATTCTTCAACAGTAATAACGCCGTCGTGTCCGACTTTTTCCATAGCTTCAGCGATAAGTTCGCCGATTTCTTTGTTGTTGCCTGCTGAAATAGCAGCAACTTGTGCAATCTCTTCTTTTGTGTTGACAGGTCTTGACATATTTTTAATCTTAGTTACCGCAAGGTCTACCGCTTTATCGATACCTCTTTTCATAGACATCGGGTTAGCACCTGCTGTTAAGTTTTTCAAGCCTTCTCGAACAATTGCTTGAGCTAATACAGAAGCGGTTGTTGTACCGTCACCTGCAACATCATTTGTTTTTGATGAAACTTCTTTAAGTAGTTGTGCTCCTGAATTTTCCAAAGCATCTTTCAATTCGATTTCTTTTGCAATAGTAACACCGTCGTTAACGATTTGAGGTGCACCGAATTTCTTTGATAAAATTACATTTCTGCCTTTTGGTCCTAATGTAACTTTTACTGCATCAGCAACAGCATCAATACCTTTGAGAAGCGATTTTCTTGCTTCTTCGTCAAATACAATACGTTTTGCCATTTTATTTCTCCTTTTTATAATATCTTTTAATTATTCAATAACTGCAAGAGCATCTTTGATTGACAGGATTTTATATTCAACACCGTCAATTTTAACATCTGTTCCTGAATATTTAGCATAAAGGACAACGTCGCCAACTTTAACATCCATTGGTTCTCTTTCGCCTTTATCGTTTAATTTACCAAGACCAACAGCAACGACTTCGCCTCTTTGAGGTTTTTCTTTAGCACTGTCAGGAATGAAAATACCGCCGGAAGTTTGTTCTGTTTCTTCAATAACTTTAATAACAATTCTTTCGCCTAATGGTTTAATCATGATTTCCTCTCCTTTTCTTTCTTTTATTTTCAATGATTTTCTGAACATCTCCAGTTTGACTTCTGAAATAAATTCAGGCAACATCTGTTTACAATATATTTATATAACGAAATTGCTAAATAAACGTAAAAGTTAAGGAAAAATTAATTATTCAAAAAAGAAATGTAAACCATTGTAACGAGAAGTATATACTTTCATTAAAGATTTGCCGAAACAAGCCGTTAGATTATATATTAGTATAGATTAATAAAGTAAAGGTTTTATATGACAGTTAACGTCGACAAATTTGGTAAAAAATCAGGAATTGAATTAAATAATCTGAAAGCAGGCATGAAATCTTCGGACATAGAAAAAGAAAACAAAGCCGGAAAGTCTATTTTCAATGCCATTGATACTGACGGTAACGGTGTTATTGACGAAAAAGAACTTACGATGTTCAATGAAAGTATTGACTCTGACGGGGACAATACCATCTCTAAGGATGAAGCCAAAAAGTATCTGGAAAGTAAAGACCTTAAGGATGTAGCCAAGAAAGAAGTTTTGAAATTCCTTGCCGAAATGATTACTGATACCGAAAATGTTAAAGAAGTAAGAGTTGTTGAGAAGAACGGCAAAAAGGTTGTACAAGTTACATACAATAACGGTTCTGTTGATTTAATTAATGACGATAAGTCTTATTCTCATATAACAACTGACGAAAACGGCAACGAAATCACGGAAGATTACACTGCTGATAAAAAGTTAGAAAGAAAAACTCAAAAAGCACCGAATAATGACGTTACTGAAACCAAATACGAGCCTGACGGAAAAACCGTAAAACAAGAAGTTAAAACAAAAGCCGAAAACGGTGAAGTTACAACAACAAACTACCAAGACGGCAAGCCTGTTTCTATGGACGTAAAAAGAGGGGTTGCCACAACTCATTATGAAATAAATTCAGACGGCAAACCTGAAAGAAAATCAAGTGTTGTAAATGACGGCGATGCTGAAAAACAAAAAGTTACGACTTACAAACAAAACGAAGACGGAACGATTACCGCAGAAACAACCGATGCACTTAATCCTAATAAAAAAGTTACAAAAACAATCGTACAAGACGGAGAACAGGAAAGGGTTACAAAAGAAGTAACCACAGACGGCGATACAACTATTGAAAAAACTCCGACAGAAAACGGCTATCAAGAGGTTGTAACTTCTCCTGACGGAACTACCGTAACCGAATACAATAACGATAATCATAGAATTAAACAAACAAAAACAATTAACGGAACAGAATATACAATAGAATACGACGGCGAAGGCAACACAATCGGAATTGTTGTTCAAAACGGCGAAAGCATTTCAAAGATTGCAAAAGATTTTGGAACAACAACCGAACAATTAATTGAACTTAACAGTGATAAAATAAAAGGTTCAGGTAACAGAAAATTCTTCAATGTTGGTGAAAAAATCAAAGTTCCGGGAGAATTAGAAGCGGATAATCCTGCAATCACCAAAAGAAAATCACAAGAAGAAACCAGAGCGGATTATGCGAAAGACGAAGCAATTCGTGAACAAAGACGAGCAGAAGCACGTGAAAGAGCTCGTCAAAGAGCAGAAGAAGAGGCACGTGTTAAAGAAGAAGCCGCAGCAAGAAAGAAGATAACTTTCACAGAGAAAAAGCATAAGACCTTTGAAGAACTTGCGAGAGGTTTGTTTAATGGTGAAGGTGTTAAAAATCCGACTAAACAGCAATTGCAGGAACGTATAAAACAACTCAAAGAAGCAAATCCGCATGTAAAAGACGGCGAGTTAATCGGTAAACGTATCACTGCACCTGTTGCAGAGGCTGTTCATGACCGAATTGCTACAAAAGAAAAGAAGGCTAAGGCTGCAAGGGAAAATACAAAAGTTCAAAAAGAATCGGCAAAACAAATTGCCGATGACCTGATAAAGGCTACAAAAGGTTTTAATGACGAAAAGGCAATCAAAGCGGCACTTGCAAAGATTGACAATCCTGCCGAGTTGAAGGAAGTTGAAAGACTGCTTGAGGCAAAAGGTTACAAGAGAGATCAATATTATTCTCCGCTTGAAAAATTCATGTATAAAGAAATGAGCGGTTCAAAATTCTATGATAAGTCTTTTGACGATATGGAAGCAGTTGTCAAGAAATTTATCCAGAACGGAGCTTTAACGGGTGAAGATGCGATTAACGCTCAGGCTCGACTTGCCGCAAGACTTATTATTGACGGCTGCGACGGGTTAGGTACGGATGTTGACGAAACAAAAGAAGGCATTCGCTTAATTAAAACTCCTAAATCTACGGGAAATCCTGCCGTTGACAAGGCTAATGCGAAAAAAGTTTACGATAGAGTTAACAATATTATCAAAAACCACAAGAGTTTCGGAGCAGGCTTTAAGGGGCTGAAAGATTATCTTGACGGTGATTTATGGTCAAGTGAGATAAAATATTTAGACGGTATTCTTGCTGAAAACAACGCTATTCAAGGCAAACAGAAATCTCAAGCGGTAAAAGACCTTGTACAAGAAGCCGTTGAAGGTGCAGGAACTGATATTGAATACTTGAAACAGGCAATCAAGGCGATAGATTCACCTCAAGACAGAAAAGCGATTGAAAAAGAACTTGAAGCATATTGCAAGAAAAAAGGTATTAAACCGCAAATTGCAGGACAGAGTTACTTGCAGGCAATTTTATACGATGAATGCGATACTTTCTTAGGTGTTTCTACAGACCACAAAGAAATTAGAAAATTCAACGAAATGTTGATTGCTCAAGGTGCTTACACTCCTGAAGAAGCCGCAAAATTGAGAGCGGAACAGGCAGCGTTGCAGATTTTAGACGGCAGTTTTGACGGGATTCAAGATGCCGTAAAACAAATTAAAGACCCTAAAGTTTACGCCAAGATGAACGCTTTAATTGCGACAAAAGGCAAGGGTAAGGGCTACACCGACATTGATTCGTTTATGGCGAAAAGAGGTTTGACACAAATACAGCGTGACTTGGTTAACGCTGAATTTGCGAGCAAAAAACTTATTGACGAAGCAAAATCTGTAGAAGTTGCATTGAGATTGGTTCAAAATTCTGATTTTGATACTCGAGCAATGGGCTTTAAGGCAATGGCAACAGGCAATATCGCACTTGCAGTTGATAAAGCACTGAAACAAAAAGGTACAAGTTTAGCAAAAATTACGGAGCAATTTAACAAGGAAAAGGCTGAAAACAAAGCAAAAGCCGCAAAATGGGATGCGTTTGCAAACGTAATGGGTGGATTTAACCCGCTTGGTTACATTGCTGAGCATATTTCTGACCAATACAATGAAAATACCGAAACTTCAAACAATTTGTACGTAGAAAACAAAACTCCGATAAATCTCACACCTCAACAGAAATCTGCTTACGATATGACTGTTAAGACTTTTGAAGAACAGTTGAACAAGATGAAAACTGATTATCAAGAGGCTTTGGATAGCCAAGGTGTTGTATCGGGTGCTTTGAATGCGTTTTGTTCTGTTTACAATATCGGAACGACTAGGGATGATATTGAAGCAAGAATTAAACACGATGAAGAAACTCTAAAACTTTTGAAACTTGCATCAGCAGGTAAACTTGCACAGGTCAAAGACGGCAAAACTGTTGCTGTAAGTTTTGAAACGGTATTCAAAGAACGTGCATCAGAATTTATTACCGCAAACGGTGCATCTATTTCCGCAATAGGTAATAAGTTTGCTCCTAAAGAAGTGACGGAATTCAGCACCCAAAAGGTTGAAAAGGTTGCTAAAAAGGCAGAAACCATTGTTGCAATGGATTACGCAAAAGACAACATTTCTGTTTGCTGGAGCGAATTGGATAAAGGTTTAAATTCTAAGAATAACAAAGAATTATCCGTTGCGATTTACGACACAATGGAAAAAATTTCTCAAATGTCAGGCAGAAAATTGAGCCTTGATTCGTTTGGGTATAAGGTTTCAAACGGAATTATCGTGGATAAATCAGGAAATCCTGTACAGGCAGATAAATTGAGCGAAATTGCCAATCAGTTGAAACAAGGTTTGTCAGACATTTCAAAAGATTTAATGGGTGTTGCACTTCCGACAAATGCTAAGACTTCTGATATTTCGGATTTGTTGAATGATGCTTACGATAACAAGATGGAAGCCTTCAAACAAGAGTATAGAGATGCTTTTGGACAGCAGGCAACTGATGAGATGATAGAAAACTACATGACAACTATCAACTCAGGAAAAATGGTTGTGAACTTCGGCTTGTTGATTGGGGCAGCGATAGCAGCACCGTTCACAGGCGGCGGCAGTTTGGCGGTATTTGCCGCAACGGCGGGCGTTTCAATGGGAATGAACGCACTTGAAAAATCAACCGATTCAGACGGATATACCAATACCGAATGGACATCTGATGCTGAACAGGCAATGTGGGATGGCGCATTAACCGCACTAGGTTTCAAAGTCGGACAAGCGGCTGAGGCTTTTGCAAAGGGCGGACAAGGATTTTTGCAGGCTGCTGCGCAAAATAACAAGTGGTTTGCTAAATTGGCGGCAAAACTTCCTGCCGATAAAGCGGCAAAAGTGGAAGCAACTCTTGCAAAATTATCAAAACTGTCAAATGTTAAAGCTGCAAATATTTCTGCTAAAGCGTTAGATGGAAATAAGGCACTTATTGCAAAATACTTACCAAATGCAAACCCTGCAACTATTGAAAAAGCAGCAATGTGCTTATCCAGAATAGAAGCAACAGGTATTGAATTTGGAAGTGACACAATTCAATCTGTTCTTCAGGCATACTGTCAGGAGGGTGAATTTAATTCAGAATCGTTCACACAGGCATTGATTATGTCTGCAATAGGTAACGCAGCAGGGCATGCTTTCTCAGCATTGAGTGATATCAAGGGTGTTGACAATGTTAAGAATGTTGATGTTATTAAAGATATCAAAGATGTTGATGGCAAGGTAATATTTACAAGAGCGGAATTTGACGACATAATTAAACAAAACGCTGTTTTGAAAGATTTGCCAACTGACAAGATAAATGTAATAAGGCAAAAAATCGAACTTTTTGCTCAGATGAAAAACGTAGACGGAAGTGTTATTTTCACTGCCGCAGAGTTAAAGACCTTTTTAGGTAATCAGAATTTCTTAGCGCTTACGGTTGACGAAGTTAAGGCTTTGGGCGATAAAGTTACAGCGTTAAAGAACTTGAAAAATGTTGACGGCACACCGATATTAAAGACAAACGAACTTAATATCATTGTAAAAGCCGGCGGAATTTATATTTCGGAAATTCCTAATCAAACGTTCAAAATATTGCTGACCCAAAATAGGGGTATTGAAACATTACCGATGCTGCTCGCAAAACTCAAATCTGCTGATGATGCTAAATTAGTTACTCTGTTAGCTAATGCGGACGCTTCAAAATTCCCATTTGATATTGCTGATATTGAGTCTATTTTAGAGTCAAAACACACATCACAAGTTTCAGACTTTAATAGATTTGTAGACGATGTTTTACATATCAATTTTAAAGACGGAACAAAACCTGCAACTTTAGTCGTTAACCTTGTCGATAAGATTAAAACTGACACTCAAATACAAGCATTTGACAAGTTAATGACCCTTGTAGATAAAGAAGTTTCAGAAATTGGTGAAGTAATTAATTATGCGAGTCTGCTTACTAACAAGCATGATATGGATGTGTTAACCAACTTGTTGAATAAAGCAAGTACTTCTGCCGAGTTCTATGCAATAGATAGAATTTATTCAAAATTATGCAACTACGCCGGAGAGGATTTAGAATTTGCAAAAACCTTGCTGGGTGAACTTCAACGCTCTAATAAAGTAAGCATAAAGAGTTTGCCTGAATATTTGGATTCTTTTGCAGATGGTTTTGATAAAGAATTAGCAATAAACTATGCTCATAAAGGTGATGTCGACAAATTAAAGTTTGTATTGAACACATCCAAAACAGACCTTTCAGCAGATACTCCGTTGATGCGTTATATTAAAAACCATGGCGACATTCCGTTTGATGCTTCTGAATTGAAAAGTGTTAAAACAAATTCACCGTTTCAAGATAGAGCGTTTGAATTAATTTTGCAAAATGATAATGATAATCGTTTTGAAGCCTTAGCGTTTCAAGAAATGATAAACAATGTTAATTCTAAACGTGATTTAGGCAATTTACAAAAACTTCTGAAAATGGAAGTTAACGGTAAAAAACTTGACGGTCATACAATAATTGAATGTTTAAAATCAGGAAATGTTGATACTTTTGCAATTGCAAGACAAATGGCTTCTAAAGGCTTGACATATACACATGGTGACATTAATAAATTAGCCTCAAAGTACAATATAAGAAACTCTTATGCAAAAAATCTGCTTGAATTGAGATCAAACAATGCAAAACGTTACCAAAAAATTGTTGATAGCGGATTGTTAGACCTAATCAAACAGGGCAAAGTTGATGAAAGTATTTTGAAAAATCTTGATGAAAATACTTTCCTTTCAAACAGAACTTTGAAAGATATCAGAAAGATTGCTAATGGTGAATCATTAATCACTACATTGAGAAGTCAATCTGATTTAAGTAATATTTCAAGATTTGTGGAAAACGGTGATGTTTGCGAACTTAACGGAAAATTATTTGTAAACGATAACGGAAAAGCCGTTGAGATAAAATTATCAAAACAAAAATTCGAAGAGTTATTCCC
This sequence comes from uncultured bacterium, assembly GCA_945833895.1. GTDB lineage: Bacteria > Cyanobacteriota > Vampirovibrionia > Gastranaerophilales > Gastranaerophilaceae > Zag111. Next base: position 15,421 of record CAMAGQ010000006.1, on the reverse strand, counting down.
GCCGTTATCAAGAGTATCATTTGAACAGTGTTCTTTAGGTGATTGCTGGTTAGTCAGCACACTGGACAATTTGATGGATATGTCAGACGGGCGAGTTGCGTTGTATAAATTGTTTGAGCAACAGGGCGATGATATCATAATAAAATTCCCAGGGTCTGATAAGGCTATAAAATTCCCGGATGGTAAAGTTTTAAAATCAAAGAACTACAAGCAACTTGTTTCTCCTGCACAAAAGGCAAAAGGGCTTAACCAAAAGGGAACAGCTGAAGGTATTCTGATGCTTGAACAGGCTTATGCAGTTCACCGTTTAGGTAACGGAGCAAGAGCATACAATGCAGGCAGTTCAGTAACGGATATCAGTTCATTTACTGATGTTGATAAATTAATGGAACGTGTTAGGGGCGGTTGGCAAAGCGAAGCCCTTAATGAAATTTTCGGCAGACCTGTTGCTGTTAGTAGTTATGGAACAAATCTTAGCAACAGACAGAGAATGAGAGATTTAATCGAACAGTATGCGGAAGATAAAAACGTAATGGTAACATTTGCCACGAAGCATAACGGAAAAGTTGAATCTGAACTGGTAAAAAAATATGATTTATATTCAAATCATGCCTATGCGTTAAAAGGATATGATAAAACAACAGGCATGGTATATATCACAAACCCTTGGCATACTTCTGTTATTACCGAAGTTCCGATATATGAATTGACTAAGTATATAGATGATGTAACTATTGCTGATTTCGGCAAGGTTGCGGGCGGTGTTTCACCTGCTCCTGTCACAAGAGTTGCCTCATCTGCAGTTGAAAATTCTACTTCAGGTGTCCGTAATATAAATCTTCGTAATCCAAAGTATTTGGAATTTACAGATGAAACAAGATTAAATCAACTTGCAGATATTATTGATGACTTGAAGGCAGAAGCCGCAAGCGGTAAACCGATTACAGAAGAACTTGTACGGGCAAAAATTGATGCAGTTGATACCGAACTCAGAAAAAATGGAAGTTTTATTTCAACCGAACAGTACTGGGTATTACAGGATGTATTGAGATATGATACAGACTTAGCACCAAAATGCAAAGGTTTTGTAGAAAATCTTATTCAAGGCGGATTTGACCCTGAACCGTCTAAAACATTAACCAACCTTCTTGCGAATTCAAAATACAGAGAGTTTACAGATGAAACAAGATTAACACAACTTGCAGATATTGTTGACGACTTAAAAGCAGAAGCCGCAAGCGGTAAACCGATTACAGAAGAACTTGTACGGGCAAAAATTGATGCAGTTGATACCGAACTCAGAAAAAATGGAAGTTTTATTTCAACCGAACAGTACTGGGTATTGCAGGACGTATTGAGATATGATACAGACTTAGCACCAAAATGCAAGGGATTTGTAGAAAATCTTATTCATGGCGGATTTGAACCGGATGTTCCAAAAACTTCAAAACGTGCACACGCAGTAGAATCAGGTGAATCTTCTGCAAGACCTTCAAGAAGTTCAAGAACTCGGGCAGATAGAAGTGCTGTTGAAAACGCTTCCGCACCGCAAGCAGCTCCTGAGGTTTCAAAATCAGGCGGAATGTTCTCCAGATTTAAAAAATTAACAAAATCAATTTTCGGAAAATCTGATGAGAAATTACTGACTTCAACAAAAGTTTCGGATAAAATCTCTGCTTTGAGTAATATTACCGATATGTCAGGAAAGCCGAAATTTTCTGATGCCGAATTGAAAGAGTTTAAACGTATGCTTGATTTTTATGCAGAACGTGGCAGTTTTGTGGCAGAAGTTCCGACAAATACATTGTATGCTGCCGCAAATTTACCTGATGTACGTAATGTACAGGATTTGGCTAAGGCCATGGTTCATGTTTCGAATCTCGAAGAACTTAAAGTGTTCAACTTTATGGCGGGAGCAGATTCTGTATCGTTAAACAACGGAATAATCAGCATGCCAAAAACAGGAACTTTGAATTCTGAATTTATTGGCAGTGTCATTAGTTTTACAAGAATGTCCGGGGTAAGTGCTGATGATAAGATAAGAGTATTAGGTGCAATCCTTGATAAAGACGGACCAATCCGCCCTACATTGGGTAAGTTGGATATCTATACAGCAAGAGATATTGCAGACATTTTTGACCACATAAAATCGTCAGAAGATGCTACTCGTATTGTCCAAGATATCGAAAATTTCAAAAAAGTTAATCGCCCTGGGGCTCAAATGACTTTGGCTGAATTTGATCAAGTGCTTAAAATTGAAGACCTAATGATACAACAGCATAATATATAATTGCAAACAGCAAAAAAATATAGTACAATAAGAGAGGTAAAAATTATGGCAATAAAAATGGACGGAAATCAAAATTACTTTAATAGATTACAGCAAAAAATAGAACAGGCTCAACGTGAAAATAAACCTTATGCACACTACATTGAACGCCAAATAAAATTGTTGGAAGAAGCACACGATGAATTTGTGGCAAAAGTTACCAAGGAAGGTTACGATTTGAATTCTCCGAATATTGGAGAAGTTGAAGTTAGACAATATTCTGCAATGCGTGCTCTGGCTGAAAAAGCAGGACTTCCTTTAGAAAAATACGACGAAATGATTAAAAGTGTTCAGGTTCGTATTTTTGGTGAAGAAAACTACGAAAGACTTTTTGGTAATAATCAGTAATTTTTATTATTAAAAATTTTTGCAATAACAAATCCCGCAAATTGCTTTGCGGGATTTGTTAGTTCTTTATTGTTGTTTTTATACAACTTCGTTTTTTTCTTCTTCAGCCGGTTTCTTTTCTTCTTCAACCGGTTTTGCTTGTTTTTCTTCTTCGGCAGGAGCCTGAGTTCTCTTTTTTCTTGTTGCTTTGCCGAATTTTAGACCTGTACCGTAGTTATTTTGGTGTTCTTCCTGAACAAGTGTTGGTGTTTTGTCGTCTTCCCATTTCAATGTGTATTGGTTGTCTGTGATTACTTTTCTGTCATTCATTGATATACATTTGTAAATTGGTTGACCTTCGTCATTTACTCCGACTTTTTTGAATCTGTATTCGTGAGCGTTGCCTGAAGATTTATCTGTGATTGTAAATTCATTAGGGTTTTTCTCATATTGCTTATCGTTGTCGATTTTCAATTTGCCTTGAATATTTTTGGTACGTCCGCTGGCGTCGCTGCAGACCATCTTATGACCGTCAGCACTTGCCCATGAGCCGTCAACCTCTTCCCCCGGTAATGCAGGGATTACTCCCGGTTTTTCTGGGTCGGTTGGTTTTGCCGGATTTTCTGGGTCGGTTGGTTTTGCTGGATTTTCCGGATTGGTTGGTTTTGCCGGATTTTCCGGATCGGTTGGTTTTGCTGGATTTTCCGGATCGGTTGGTTTTGCCGGATTTTCCGGATCGGTTGGTTTTGCCGGATTTTCCGGGTCGGTTGGTTTTGCCGGATTTTCCGGATCTGTTGGCTTAGCCGGATTTTCCGGATCGGTTGGTTTTGCTGGATTTTCCGGGTCGGTTGGTTTTGCCGGATTTTCCGGCTTATTTGGATTAGTCGGTTTTTCTGCTTTATTTGGATCTTCTGCCTTATCATCACCGCCTAAAAGTTTGCTTAGTAATATTCCACCGCCGATAAGTAATGCACCTATTCCTATACCAATCATTGCTGTTTTGCCGCCTTTTGTTTTAGTAAGTTTAGTGCCGACACTTTTCATTCCGTTGCCGATTTTTTTACCTGCATTTTTGATTGTGTTTTTAACTTTGCTAAAGAAGCCTACTGTTTGTTTGGTCGGTTTCGGTGTTGGAGTCGGATTTACGTCTGCTCCTGCATATCTTACTTTGCTAAAATCAAGTGTTTCAATAATTTTAGGTTTTTGTACAAATTTTGCACCCGGTGTGTAAACCGGTACGTTGTGAATAATGTTCCCCTGAACTTTTCCTGTCATCTTAATTCCTCCTGTGTTTTTCTTTTTCTGTTTTGTAATATCCCCTATGTCCTTATAAACAAATTTTGAAATTAAAAATTGCCCTGCGATATTTCTTCCGTATATACGATTTTAACATTTTGTAATATTCATTTTTGAAAAATCTCCATCAAACAGAGTATGTAATTTCTTGAAACACGTAATATACTTAGTACGTGGGTGAGGAAATTATGATAATAAGTAAGAAAAAAAGAAATTCAGAAGAGTTTAAAAGATTATTTTGTACCGGACATGACGAAAATCAGGAAGAGTTAACAAGAGCAGACATCAAACGTATATTGTTGAATGCTTGTGCAGCAACGGAAAAAGTTCAGGACAACTCAAGTATTGAGATTGTTGAGGATGATTCTGAGATTGAAATTGTGGAAGAAAACGCTTGTACAGAAAATCTTTACGAGGAAGAAGAGGAAGAGTTAAATTTTGACATGGGTAAAATTACTGTTACGGATGAAGAAATAGCGGATTATATCGTTGAAAATCCGAGAGAAGTTGTTGTGAATTTCCCTTTAAATACGGAAACTGAAACAGCAGAAGTCCTTCCGTTCTTTAAGTCTGTCATGGCAAAACTTGCCAATGCGTAATTTTGAGAGATAAGTTAAGGAAATAATTAAGTTTTCCCCCAATCCTATTAATAGGATTGGGGGTTTGATTTTTGTATTGCCATTTTCTTTACGTGGGAGGGTATTTGTACGGTTTCCCTCCCCTCAGTCGATGTGAGAGGGCATGTGTGTGTAATAACATTTACCCCCTTTTGTGATATAATATTTTCAGAAAAGGAGATATGTTATGTTTCAAGTTTATACGTCAACGGACAAATCAGAATTATCAAAGAACCTTATCGGTGAATTTAAAGAGTGGGATGATGCAATGGATTGTGCAGAGCAGGCTATTGAAGGCAAAAAAGGCATCAGATATATTGTAGAAGAAACAAACGGCACAGTGAACAGTTACGGAGAGCAAATTCCGACGGTTGTTGCTGAAAGCGATTTTAACGACTAAAAAATTTATCTATTATCAAATACAATGAAAACGAACCTATGGGTTCGTTTTCATTTTTTCAACAAGTTTGACGTATTTTTTGTAATCTTTCCCCCAGATTTTCAGTGCATCAAGAACTTCTCTCAGGCTGTAGCCGATATCTGTCAGCGAATATTCCACTTTTGGGGGTGTTTGCTCATAAACCTTTCGCTCAACTATCCCGAGGGCTTCCATGTCACGAAGTTTTGCGGTTAAAACTTTTTGCGTAATCCCTGTTACGGATTTTTTGAGTTCACAAAAACGCTTTGTTCCTGTCAAAAGTTCTCTTATTATAAGGACTTTCCATTTGCAGCCAAGCATTTTAAGGGTTGTTTCTATCGGACATTTTGGTAAGTCTTTAGATTGCATCTCTTCTCCGTTCGTTAAATCTATTCAAATATTACCAGAATATTGAACTTAGTGCAAAATATTACATTATTTTTGAACAAGGTTGAGCAATTCCTCGGCTGTAAATTTATATTCCTGAACCTGAGCATATTGGGTCGGTAGGATGAAATTTATATGATTTGCCGTTGCTTTTTTGTCGGTGGTCATTATTTGAATATATTTTTGTGCGGGGAATGTCATCAGCGGTTTGTAGTTAAATTTTTGTATAATATCGGAACACAAAAACTGGTATTCTTTATCTATAAGATTTTGTTTTACTGACAAATTCAGGGCAAATTTTATGCCTTCAATTACGCATTCTCCGTGGGTGTATTTTGTGTAATTTGTCAGTTTTTCGACTGCGTGAGCGTAGGTGTGACCGTAGTTTAGAATTTTACGCAGACCGCTTTCTTTTTCGTCGTTTTCGACCACTTTAATTTTCAGTTCGACGCAGGCAGATATAAGTTTTTCCATTATATAAGAATCTTTGTTGAGGATTTTTTCGTAGTTTTCGTTTAAGAAATTAAGCAGATTGACTTCGCTGTCAGGATTGCAGCTTTTTTCGATAAATCCGTATTTTATGACTTCTCCTAGTCCGCTTTTATATTGATTTAGGTCAAGTGATTTGAGAAAATTTGTGTTAATAAATACGGCTTTAGGTTGATAAAAAGCCCCGACAAGGTTTTTGCCGTATTTTGTGTTTATTGCGACTTTTCCGCCTACGGAACTGTCAGTCATGGCAAGCAGTGTAGTCGGAACTTGTATAAAATTTATCCCTCGCATATAGGTTGATGCTGCAAAACCCGCAATATCACCGACTACTCCGCCTCCGATTGCGATAATGTAGTCTTCTCGTTTTAATTTTTTAGATAGAACAAAATCTAAAATTTTCAGATAATTTTTTTGATTTTTTTCTTTTTCTCCGTCTTTCAGGACAAAGATTTTGTCTTTCGGAAAATCTAAAATTTTTGAATATAATTTATAAACTTTTTGGTTAAAAATAACGACAAAATTTTTGCCGTTACACTCTTTCAGAATTTTATTTTTCAATCCTGAAATATCGTGATTATCAATATATATCGGATAAGTTTTATTTTTAGATTTAATATTTACTTCCAGATTATTCATTATAAAACTCCTATAATTTCAGAAACGACCTGTTCAATATTTTTTTTGTCCGTGGCAATTGTGAAAGTTGCTTTTTGGTAATTTTTCTCTCTTTCGTTAATAATTGAGCGGATTTTTTCAATATTCATGTTATTTTTTAACAGCGGTCTTGTCAAATCTGTTTTTATTCGTTCATAAATCGTTTCGGGTTGAGTTTTGAGGTAAATGACCGTTGAATTATTAAGCAGGAACTCTTGTGTTTCGGGGTTTTCAAACGCTCCTCCGCCTAGTGCTGCAACCATATTTTCAGGCTTTACCGTTTGTAAAATCGTTTTTTTCTCAAGTTCTCTGAAATAATTTTCGCCGTATTTTTGAAAAATTTCTGAGATTGAAGATTTTGCGTTATTTTCAATAATTTGGTCAATATCAAAGAGTTTTAGATTTAATTTTTGGGCAAGAAGTTTTGCTGCGGAAGTTTTTCCTGCACCCATCATACCTGTTAGAATTATCGTTTTCATACAAGTTATAATAGCGTAAAATTTTTGCAAAATAAATATAGCTAACTTTTTTGACTTAAATTTTTCATAAAGGTATTATAAAAAAGAGGAAAATAATGTAATGATAAAAAAAATATTTTTGTTACTGATGCTTGTTGTTTTTGTATGCTGCGGCTGCGGCAAGAAACAGCAGGAGGTTTATACAAACGATTTACAGACGATAATTGAGCGTGATAAGTTGATTGTCGGGGTAAAAACTGACACCTATCCGTTTGGCTACAAGGATAAAAAGGGCAGATATCTGGGTTATGACCCTGCTCTTGGAAGATTAATAGCAAAAGGTATTCTCGGAGATGAGAAAAAAATACAATTTGTACCAGTTACAACATCAGACAGAATGATGAAACTGTATTCAGGCGATGTGGATATGCTGATTGCTACAATGTCCATAACTCCTAAACGCAAACAGCTCATCATGTTTTCAAAACCGTATCACGTTGCAGGGCAGGCTGTGCTTGTTAAAAAAGGAAGTCTTATAAAAAATCTTCAGGATTTAAGTGATAAAAAAGTTATAATTGTGTTCGGTTCAACAAGTGAAAAAAGCATACGTCTTGCAGTTCCGGGGGTTGGTATAGTTGGTGCTAAGACGTATCCTGCGGCGTTGCAGTTGTTGAAATCCGGCAAGGCTGATGCGATTGTGTCTGATGATACAATTCTGCTCGGTATGGCATTGAGAGATAAGTCGGTCGAACTTTTGCCAAAACGTTATTCAAAAGAACCTTACGGGGTTGCTTTGCGCAACGGGCCTGAGTCTGTAGACTTGCTGACGGCTGTAAATAACGTTATTGATATCGAAACTCATAACGGACACTTGAAAAAAATAAAAGCAAGTTACGGGATTAAATAATTCCGAAAAATTCTTTTGCAAGTTTAATTTCCTGAACTTTAGCCAGTTCAGGATTTTTCAATTTTTGCTCAAGAATAAAATCAAAACATTGCTGATATTTAACTGACGGCTTAATTCCCAATTCCTGCAAGTCAATACCTGTGATTTCTGTTTTTATTTTGCGTAAATTGTCTAAATATTTTCTGACAACTTCCTCATTGATTGATGAATACATTATAACCGTTTCCAAATTCAATCCGCCAAAGGTTTTGTATATTGTAAAATCCTCGTTTTCGATAGGGTTTTGTTTTAATTTTTGGAAATCTTCGACAATCTTTTTTTCTGTTTTTGTAAGCGGTAATGAAGTTATATCAGGCAAAAGTCCGACATAAATAACCCAAATATTTTGCGGATTATATTTATTTATCAAGTTTTCAAGGTTTATTTTCGGTAATTCAAAATCCTGCGGGGCAATCAGTTTGTAAATTTCTTCGTTGATAAACTTTTCAAACGCGGTTTGTGAATTCAGATTAAAAGTTTCAACAAGTTCTTTTTTTAGTCTTTTGTAAGACATGTCGTAATTGATATTTTTCAAATATTTGTCACGAAGGTTTTTTGTATTTTCTTCAAGTTCAAACCCGAAACGAACCGAAAACTTCAACGCACGAACAATTCTTGTCGGGTCGTCGATAAAACTTTTGTTGTGTAAAACTCTTATCAGTTTATTTTTAATATCTTCCAGCCCGCCTGTATAATCAACGATTTTGCCTGTTTGAGTTGATTTTGCCATTGCGTTAATCGTGAAATCACGGCGAAGAACATCTTCTTTCAGCGAACAGCCTATTTTATCAACTACAGGTAAATGACCTTTTTGAGGGTAATTTTCCGAGCGGGTTGAGGCAATATCAATTTCTTCATTATCAAGTTTTATTCTTACAGTGCCGAAAGGTTCGTTAATTTGGAGAATTTCGGCATTGGGGATTGTTTTGGCAAATTCAATCGCATTGCCGACACAGGTAATATCAACGTCAAAACTTTGTTTCCCGAGAATTTCATCACGAACAACTCCGCCGATATAAAATAAATTTTTATCCTGTAAATTTATGATGTTCATAGATTGATTTTAGCGTAAAATGGTGTAAAATGGAAGATAATATTTATATAACGAGGTTTTTCGATTACGGGGGGTTAGCCTGAAAAATCTTAATTATCCGCCCAGAAAGACGTTTTAGTAAAGAGGTCAAAGAATGTTACAGGAAGCAACAAAGGCACTAAATTCAGCATTTAATAACAGTTTTATAAAAAAATTGAGTTTATATCTTCACGACTGTGTGAGAGAAGAGGTTAAGAGTTCTACATTCAGAAATTTGAAAGGGGATAAGGATAACAAGTGGATTTTCTTGAAAGAGAAAGAAACCTTGTTAACAGAAGGTTTAGACTACTTAAAACTTGAAGGGTCAAATCCGAATTTGAACGAACTTATGCTCCAAAGCAGTTCGGGGGCAAGAGATAAGTATTTGATTTACGGCTACATGTTTTTAGTCGGCAGAAACGGCAAGGCTCGCCGTCAGAACGAGTTTTTGACTCCGCTTTTATATGTTCCTTGTAAACTTGAACGTAACGGGGTTAATATAAATTGTATTTTGCAAGATGAAGTTTTGTCGCTCAATACAGGTGCAATTGCGGCATTACTGAAAAAAAGTGATGACGATGATGAGGTGGATTTATTTTTGGAAGGCATTTTGGACGTTGTTCCTGACCTGCCTATCACAAAAGAAAAAATGGACATTTTCCTTGTAACTTTGAAATCCTTAATTCCTGATATAGAGATCACTATGGACTCATCTGATGATATTGAGGATAATATTTCAAAAGACGAAAGTGAAAAAGATTATTCCGAAACGACAATTGACGGTGAGAATTTTGACGAAATTATAGAATATGAAATTCGTGAAAATAAACAAAAAGCTGCGGCAGGCACTATTAAAAAACTTAGTGTGGTTGACAGCAGTGCGATAATTTTGACAAAGCGGCCTGCGGTTACGGCGGGGGTTTTGCACGAACTTATTCAAATCTCCGAAAAACCGAGCGGAGTTTTCAGAGAAACTACACTTGGAGTTATCAATGATGAATATACACAATCAGCGGAGAAGGTTTTCCCGTTGAAAGATTCAGATGCACCGTTTTATCCGATTACCCCGCTTGCGTTGAGTGATTCGCAGGAAAGAGTAATCAAAAACGTTGAAAATAACAAACTTATAGCGGTTCAAGGGCCTCCGGGGACAGGTAAATCTCAAACTATTGTAAACCTTGTTTCACACCTTATTGCTAACGGTAAAACGGTTCTTGTTGCTTCCCGTATGGACAAGGCGGTTGACGTTGTTGCAGACAGGTTGAATAATCTCGGAGCACCGTATCTTGCCCTAAGAGCAGGCAGACTTAACTATCAAAGACAGTTGAGCGAACAGTTGCAAGAGTTGACGTCCGGTAAATTTGCATTGAATGACGATTTGGAAGATTATATTTTTGCCGATACAAAAGATATGGTTCAGCATTTGGACTGCATAAGAGAAACTCAGGACAAGTGCGAAAGGATTATAAAACTTGAGCAAGAATGGCATAATCTTAAAGATGAAATCGCTCAAATGTCTGTCAGTGTCGGAAATTTAGAGTATATTTCACGTCCGTTAAAAAAATCCGAAATTGATAACATAAATGACGTGATTAAAACGCTTAGTGATAATATGGAAAAATCGGGCTTTTTCGCGACTTTTGCAAATATGTCAAGCATAAGACAGTTGAAAAAGATTTTGAACATCCACAGTTTTGAGGTTGAACCCGAAACGCTTGATCGTTTGAAGGTTGAGTTAGACTATGTAACTCATAAGTGGCGGTTGAGAAAGATTGAAACAGATATTCAAAAGACGGGTAATCTTCACGTTATGATGGAGCAAATCAGGCAGTTGAAAAGAAAGCAGAACACGCTTGCGATAAACATCCTGAAATCCACAAGACGTGAGGCTTTGAAGATGCTTTTACATGATGCGAAAAAAGTTCGCAGAATAAAAATTCACGCAAAGGCACTTGTTGAAAAACGCAAGAAAAAGACCGATAACATTATGGAACAAGAGGATTTCAAGCCGTTGCTTGATGCTTTTCCTTGTTGGTGTGTAACGACATACGCGGTATCAGATTCTTTACCTTTGAAACCGGGGATGTTTGATGTTGCGATTATCGACGAGGCTTCTCAATGCGATATCGCAAGTTGTTTCCCTATAATGTACCGTGCAAAAAGAACGGTTGTTGTGGGCGATGATAAGCAGTTGCCGCACCTGTCTTTCCTTGAAAAAGCGAAAGAACAATCCTTCTTGAGCCAGTACGGAATCCCTGACAAATACCAGTTGATGTGGAGATTTAGAACAAATTCAATGTTCGATTTGGCGGATTACTATTCAATGAATTCTGTTATGCTTGATGAACATTTCAGAAGTTTGCCGCCTATTATTAACTTCTCTAACAAGGAATTTTACGGCGATAAAATCAGGGTTATGAGGAAAGAAACTTCTGACGAAATGGCGATTGATATTATAAAAGTTCCTGACGGGAAAGTCGATTCTGATGCGACAAGAAACCTTCCTGAAATCGAGGCTTTAGCCAAAACTTTACACGAAATTGTGCTTAATGACGAAAAGGATAACCCTGAAAAACCTGTCACAATCGGTATAATTTCACCGTTCAGGGCTCAGGTTGAACAGTTGAAAATTTCTGTTGCAAAGGTTTTGTCTGATTATATGATTAAGAAACATCAGATTGAAATCGGTACGGCACATACATTCCAAGGGGATGAAAAAGATATTATCCTTATGTCGTGGGCTTTTGCGAACAATTCTTATCCGCAAAGTATTACATTCCTGCAAAAACCGAACTTGTTCAATGTTGCGATTACAAGGGCGAAAAACAAATGTATAAACTTCGTTTCTCACGATTTGGAAACTATGCCTGACGGTCATTTCAGACATTATGTTTCATACCTTGAAAATTACAAAGAACGCAAAAAAGCTGTTCAAGATGCAGGCATTGATGAGAATAATTATAAAAATTCTCTTGAAAAAACCGTCGCAGCAGAAATCAGAAAGTTAGGTCACAAAGTCAATGCAGGTGTTGAAATCGCAGGTTTGAGTGCGGATTTGGTTGTTGATGACAAATTTATTATCGAAATTGATGGGGTTGAAGATTCTAAAAAACTTCACCACATGAGTAATATGAAAAAGCAATCAATCCTTGAACGCTGCGGCTTGAAGGTTAAACGTATAACCTACAGAGAATGGCAATATTCTCCAAAGGCTTGCCTTGACAGAGTTCTCACGATTGATTAAGTCGGCGGTTTAAAATATAATATTTATCAGCAGATGAACAGAAGATAATTTTTCTGTTCATTTGTTTTAAACGTCATGTTTTTTATATAATATAGAATGTAAAATACTGGAATAGAAGGAAAACAATGAAAAAAGTTTATATTGAAACAATGGGCTGCCAGATGAATAAATCGGATACCGAACGTATGTTTGGAATGCTTTCAAGTTTTGGCTACGAGGAAACAACAGAACCTAAACATGCGGATTTATTGATGGTTAACACCTGTTCAATCAGACAACTGAGCGAAGATAAGGCTTTTAGTTTGATTGGAACCTGGGGAAAATGGAAAAAATCAAGACCTGAATTAAAGATAGGTTTTTGCGGTTGTGTTGCACAGCAAAAGGCTGAACAGATTTTCAAACGTGCACATTACGTTGATTTTGTTCTCGGAACTCATAAAATTTATGCTTTGCCAGAAATAATCAAAGCGGTTGAAAACGGTGAAAAGGTTTGCGAATGCGAAGAAACAAACGCAACAGAAGATACGGAAGCCGTTAAATATAAAATCAACAGGGTTAAATCGGTTAATGCGTGGATTCCGATAACAGAAGGCTGTAACAACTTCTGCACATATTGTATAGTACCTTATACAAGAGGCCGCGAGCGTTCAAGACTTCCCGAAACGATTTTGAAAGAGGTTAAAGATGCCCTTAATTCGGGTTTCAAGGAAATCACTTTATTGGGTCAGAATGTCGACAGTTACGGAAAAGATTTCAAGGATAGAAACTACCGCCTTGCGGATTTGCTCAGAGAGGTCAATGCGATTGAGGGCAAGTTCAGAATTCGTTTTGTAACCTCTTATCCTACTGATATTACGGATGAATTAATTCAAACTACGGTAGAATTGGATAAGGTTTGCGAATATTTTCATATTCCGATGCAGTCAGGCAGCAGCGAAGTTCTAAAGAAAATGAACCGTCGTTATGATAGGGAAACCTATATAAAAATTGCCGAAAAAGTCAGAAAAATGGTTCCTGATGTTACTATTACAAGTGACTTTATTGCAGGTTTTCCGGGGGAAACGGAAGAGCAGTTTGTCGAAACCCTTACCGCTATGGAAGAAATCGGATTGGATTATTCAAATACCGCCGCTTATTCTCCTCGTGAGAAAACCGTTGCGGCAAAATGGGTTGATAAATACATTGACGAAGATACGAAATTTGAACGTCTTGCAAGGTTGAACGAACAAAACAGAAAGTGCTGTCTTGCGTCTAACAAGAAATTCCTCGGTCGTGAAATGGAAGTTTTGATTGAGAATTTTGAAAACCACAAAGGGAAAAATGTTATTACAGGCAGAACAAGGAATAACAAAATCGTCCATATTCCTTGCGATAAGGATATGACGGGCGAATTTGTCAATGTAAAAATTGTTGGAGTTAAGACATGGTATTTGAACGGCGAACTTTTGGAAAAATAAATTATAAAATGAAAAATATATTAGCAATTTTACTTGCGGTATTTTTTATGACGGCACAGGCGGGTGCGATTGCAGTCGAAAAACCTGTTGCGGACAACGTTATCGCCTCATCTTCTGTCGGTGCAAAAAAGAATGCAACTGACGTTCTGAAAGGTTCTGTATCGGTTGATATTACGCCATACTATGCCAATTGGAGTTCTCAAGAGGCTTTCAATCATATAAACCGCATAGGAACACGTCTTGCAATGGCTAGTGACCTTGAAAAGCACATGACCTTTGTTGTTTCTGACGATAAAGAGGCAAACGCATCAACAAATATCAACAACGTTATCACTGTCAACCTTGGCTTACTGAAATACGTTGAAAATGAGGACGAATTGGCTTTTGTAATCGGGCATGAAATGGGACATGTTTCAAAAACCCACGTAAAGAAAACTATCGCCCGTAACGCTGTTGTTGCAACGGCTGGGATTACGGGAAGTGTTTTGTCAATGATTGGATATTGGGGAGATTCCGCCAAAATGGCAAAAGCAGGGGCAATTACAGTCGGCGGTGCTGCTGCGGGAGAAATTGCCAACAAAGCAATCTCCAGAGGGGATGAATTTAAAGCAGATACAGAAAGTATTGATTACCTTGTTAATGCAGGATACAACCCGCTTGCCTCAATCTCTTTGATGAACAAGATTTCAGGGAATTATTTTGATGCATTTTCCGACCACCCGTCAGGCGGAAAAAGAATTAAAAAAATGTATAAATATATTTCTAAAAATTATCCCGAATACATTGAAAAAGGCTACAATTCAACATCTTACGAACGAGCCTTGCAATTTATAAATAAATAAGTTTTCAAATAAAAAGCGGAGCAACTGAAATAGTCGCCCCGTTTTTTGTATTTGTTAAATATTTTAGTTTATTACCAAGATTGTGTACTGCCCAGAAAATTTATATCATAGAATGAATGTTCTACCGAATAATCATCGGTTGTTATTTTAACTTTTGATTTATCGGCATCAAAATCCACCTGAGTTATTTCAAATTTTGCTTTAGGATTTTGTTTTTTGAGTTTTTCCATACCGCGAGTAAAGTTAGTGTGGTATTTTTTCACATTGTCAAGTGCTTGGTCAAGTTCTTTTTCTATAGATTGTATATTTGTATTATAGTATCTATTATCAGCCATTGGGGTTAAAATTGCCATTGCGTTATTTTTGACCTGTTCTTCAATAACTCTGCTATTTAAGTATGCTCCTTGCGGATGTCCAACAAGTGCCTTTTGAATCATCTGAATTGTGAAATATGTATCACTTGAGGTGTATAAGTTTTCTTGTTGTGTTATGGTATTCAACTTAGTTTTAAGTTCAGGAATATTAAACATGCCGTCTTGACGTGCCTTCTGAATTTGATTGTTTCTTTCAATTTGTGCGAAGGCTTCTTCTTGCCCTTTGCCTGTCATAAGAAAATCAAACATGCTCTTGCGGGCTTCAATCCTGTGTGCTACCATTTCGTCCAAAATTTTAGCAGCCTCATCAGGTAAAATTGTATCAAGTTCCTCAACCGATTTGATTTTTACAACCGGTTCATATTTTGCAAACTCTTCTTTAACTTTTGCGATTTCTTTATCTTTGGCTGCAAGTTCTTGATTTTTTCCTGCAATTACCTGTTGAAAATCTCTTTGTAATCTGGTTGTTGTTTCATTTATCGCCTGTTGTTTTTCATCAGGGAAGTTA
>CAMAGQ010000005.1 GCA_945833895.1 uncultured bacterium | reverse complement strand
TTGTAAGCCCACTCATTACCTTTTATCCCGCACAAAATCATAAACGGTAAAAATGCAGTCGTAAAGAAAAGCGGAATTGCAAAAAGTGTCAGATAACTTTTATTTATCAACCCCCAAATCCAGGTTCCAAACATTGCACCCCAGTTGAATTTAATCAATTCATCCTTAGGTCTTTCTCCTGAGATTTTACCTTTCACCATCATCAAAGACAGCAAAATAAAAAACGCCAGACACGATACAATCATTTGTAAAAATGCAATATTGAAAACTTTATTGATATTAAAGGTCAACAGTAAAATAAGGATAATTGCAAACACTTGATTGTTATTATCTGAATTCCCCGTAATATCACGAACTCTTCTGACAATACTAGGGTAAATCAGTGCAAGTTCAACAAGCCCCGTGCCAAAACTCCACAAGTTAACCCACCGAGGGAATCCCGCAGTTTGAGAAACACTAAAGATACTGCTCATCATATCAGGATTTGCAAACATCATAAACATAAACGGAGTTGCAAATATTAAAGCTTCAACTATCTCAACAATCAAAAAATTTGTAATAAAATTTCTTCGGTTTATAGTTCCGTCTAATCCAAAAAACTTATTATTTTCAGCAAATTCATTAGTCATTTATTTCTCCTGTAGGTTGTATTTCAGATTGCAAAAATTCGTCAGGAATAGCCGCTGTTCCCTTATTAGAATTTTGTTTTGCTAATATTCCGTATTCTTTTAGTTTTTCTGCCTCTTTAAAAATACTACCGTTATTACGTGCAGTAAATCTGTTAATCTCTTTTTGAACGGTTTCGGCAGTTTTTTCAATAGAAGAGCGAATATTTATCAAACTTTGCGCATGCGAGGTAATATTGTTATATAATTTTTCTCCGCAAGAAATAATATTATTGACATTCATTTCCTGAACACGAGAAGCCCAGAGCTGATTTATCAGCCGAAGAACAACAATCAAAGACGCCGTTCCGATAATTATAATATTTTTAGAATTGGCAAGTTCTACGACTTTTCTGAAATCTGCATCGGAATATATTAAATTTACGCAAGACTCAACGGGAATATACATCAGAATAAAACCCGGTTGTGCTAGGGTTTCAACATCTTCGTAATGTCTTTTTGCAAGATTGTTAACACATAAAGTTATATCGTTAACAAATTCTTGTTTTAACTTTTCATCAGAGCCGGACTCGCAATATTCAAGATATTTTTTTAGAATAACTTTTGAATCAATAACGACATGCCTGTCACATCCAAGGTGAACAATAAAATCCGGCTTACCGTTCGGGGTTGAAAACTGTTTTGAATAGTGTACATTTTCTTTCAGGTTTGCGAAATTCAAAACCTGTTCAAGCATATCTTCGCCCAGACTGCCTTTTGTATTTTGGTCGGAAGTCAATGCCCTGGCGTATTTTTCGGCTGTTGCAATAGCGTTTTTAACCTCAAGAGTATCGGCGGTATGGGATTTTTGATATTCATCAATCGCCTGTTTGAACTCTTTTAACAAATTATTTATAGGCGTAATTTCTTCCGCTTTAAATAAATCAATTTTTGTTTTCAAATCGGTTGAATGCTGAGCCAGCAAAGAGTCTTGTTGAGAATTAAGTGCATCTTTGGCGATTTTTCCAAACTCAAGTTTAAGTTCATTCACAAAATTTTGGTTAAAATCATTTTGATTTTTTAATTTAAAATTCTCTTCTTGAAGATTTTTCACAACTTTATTATAATATTTAGCCGCGATAATCCAAACAATCAAGCCTGTAACAAGTATTGCCAGCGATAATATAACAAATTCAATCAACATAACCCTCATCCGTTTTTTCAAATAATAACACAAATATTAAAACATAATAGTAATAAACTTGCACTACTAAAATTTTTCGATTAGAATGAAATAAATATGTCGTAAAAAGAAGAGGGGATAATTAGTATGGCTGTTGAAAGACAAAGAGTAAAAGAACAGGATAAGATTGAAAGACGTTCAAATTTTGAACCGGTAGAGAGCAATTTAACACCGGAGCAGGTAAAACTTGAAGCATCAAGATGTTTACACTGTAAAAATCCGCGCTGTGTTCAAGGTTGCCCTGTAAATATTCAAATTCCTGATTTTATAGAAGCGTTAAAAAATGACGATATCGAAAAAGCAGGTCAAATTATAAGACAAACAAGTATGCTTCCGTCAGTTTGCGGAAGAGTTTGCCCGCAGGAAAGACAATGCGAAGGCAACTGTATCCTTGGTATAAAAGGTCAAGCCGTTGCAATCGGTGCGTTGGAAAGATACGTCGGAGATAACACAAAGGCTGACATGCCTGAAATCAAGCCGTCAGGCAAAAAAGTTGCCGTAATCGGTTCAGGCTGTGCGGGAATTACTGCAGCAGCAGACCTTAGAAAAGCAGGTCATGAAGTTGTTGTATTTGAAGCACTTCACAAATTGGGCGGTGTTCTTCGCTACGGTATTCCGCCATTCAGACTTCCGAGAACAATTCTTGACAGAGAAATCACAAACTTGAAATCTATGGGCGTTGAATTTCATACAAACGTAATCGTCGGTAAATCAATTACAATCAAACAATTGAAAGACGACGGTTTCGATGCAATATTTATTTGTTCAGGTGCAGGCTTGCCGAAAATGATGAGAATTCCGGGCGAAAACTTGAACGGTGTATTCTCAGCAAACGAATTCCTTACCCGTGTAAACCTTATGGGTGCAGGCAGAGGCGATTGCGTAACTCCGTTAAAAGTAGGTAAAAAAGTTGCCGTAATCGGCGGCGGTAACGTTGCAATGGATGCCGCAAGAACCGCAGTCAGAGTAGGCTTTGAAGAAGTTTCAATTCTATACAGAAGAACAGAAAAAGAACTTCCTGCAAGACTTGAAGAAATCAGACACGCAAAAGAAGAAGGCGTTCAATTCAAATTCCTTCACGCACCTGTTGAAATTCTTGACAAAGAAGGTTACGTTGCAGGCATGAAGTTTGAAATTATGGAACTTGGCGAACCTGACGCTTCAGGAAGATGCAAACCTGTAGGTACAGGCAAATACGTAGTTGAAGACGTTGATACAGTTATTGTTGCACTTGGTACAGGTCCGAACCCTATTATCCAACGTTCAGCAGAAGCAGAAGGTTTGGAAATTATCACAGATGCAAAAGGCTACATTCAAGTAGATGCTGACAGCCGTTCAACTAACCTTCCTTGCGTATTCGCAGGCGGCGACGTTGCTCCTGTTGGGGCATCTAACGCTATCAACGCTATGGGGGCAGGTAAAAAAGCCGCAAAAGCAATCAATGAATTGTTAAAATAATAAAATAGTGAGAAAAGCCCTGAGTTTTCGTTCGGGGCTTTTTTGTATATTAATCGTGGAATAAGAATAAATATGACAGGGTTTCGGAAATCATTAAACATAATATTGTCGATATTTTTACTGATTGGCACTCACATGCCTGCCTTATGCTACGAACTTGATACCTCGGTTGACAAAGAAATCCAACGAAAATACAATTCAAAAAAACTTGAACAGGATTACCTGAATAACACAATAAATAAAGAAACGACCTCAAAAGGGCAAAATAACGTCTACAAAACTACACCAAACATTCAACTTGACTACTCAGCGGTGTTACCAGAAATCACTAAAGCCGAAAAGAAATTTTACAGAAAAATTCCGCAGTGGACGAGGTTTAGCGTAAAATCAGACCAAACCATTTCAAATTACACGAAAAAAGGTACGAAAATAACCTTTACATCAACTCAACCCGTTTACAAAAAGAATATAACAATTCCTGCGGGTACAAAGTTTTATGGAGAAGTCGTAAACTCACATCCACCGCAAAGAACAGGAAACGGCGGTCTTATTGTTATAAAACTCAACGCAATTTCTTATAACGGTCAAACTTATCCGTTTAACGGAAAAATTACAAAAGCGACCGCTAAAAAGGTTTTCTTGAATAAAATTAAAGGTAAAAGACAGTATCTTTCAGGCGTAGGAAAGCAAATAGATAAAGGCGAAAACTTCTACAAAAAATCACGTCGATTATCTAACAAAATGGCAGACAACCCTATTTTAATAATATTATCACCAGTTCCGACAGTTGTCGGTCTTGCGGGTTACACAGGAGCAACCTTGCTATCTCCGCTTACGGCACTGACTGTCAAAGGCGGAAATCTGTCACTTCCCGCAGGAAGTACGTTTGAGATAAAACTGATTGATGAAGCGTACGTAAATTAGTAAAATTACTACGGGTAATCTTTTGAAATACTCCATCCGGCAGTGAGTATCAAAGCACCGCACCACACTTTTCCGTGACCGCCCTTTTTATTGCATTTATAATTTAAACAACCGTTGTTCATAAGGTAATTTTAATAGCAAAATCTTTTTGATGTACGGTCTTGATTTATTGGTTCTTCGGTTTTGCTTGCCAAACACCCCACAATAGAACCCGCTCCCCTTGGAGAGGCAAGTTACATTTACCCCTACGGATAAACAGGATAATAAATATTAGGATTTTTTCTGTCACGAATGAATAGAGGACGTCTTACGCCTGAACCTGCGTTTACATAAGATTTGTACGGCAATTTTTTGACTGCTGATGCCATATATTCACCTGTATAAGTATATTTATACAAAATATTCGAATTGTTTTTATCCCTTATATAAAGCGGTCTGCGAATTTTTGGCTGAGAATTTTCCTCACTGTTTTCTGAAACCTTTTTGTCAAGTTCAATATCATACAGGTTCTTTAACTCGGGTGAAACTCCAAAAGCATAAACATTTTCAATATTTCCGTTCTCATACTCTTCAAGATACTTGTTTGTAGCATCAAGTCTTGCCTGAGGTGCAAGTTTTTTCTTCAAAAGAGCCTTTTGAAAATTATGCTGTGCTTTTTGTACAGGCACTGAAATAAGAATGCCTATAACGCAAAAAAGTATCAAACCGACCCATGTATATTTTAACATATCGTTCATACCCTAAAAATAGCAAATTAATCACAACTTGTAAACATATAATCAAATGTAAACTTGTTGTCCAAATTTGTAATATTTCTTATAATATAAAAAGAGAGAATTTTTAGGAAAAGGAGAGTGAATATGTTTAAAAAATTTATTTCACCAATGGCATTATTTTTGTTATCAATAGTGCTGTTTGGCACATCGCCTGCGTTTGCAAGCGAAGCCGACCTCATTGTTCCACGAATCAAAGGAATTGCACCATGCAGTTACTCTCTGTTGCTGATTGGTATAGGAATTTCAGTTCTTGGACTCATTTTCGGGCTATTTGAATTTCTAAAAATTAAAAAGTTAGACGTTCACAAAGCAATGGATGAAGTCGGTAACACTATTTTTGAAACCTGCAAAACCTATCTGGTTCAACAAGGTAAATTCTTGGCAGTACTGGAAGTTTTAATTGCACTGTGTATCGGTTTTTATTTCGGCTACTTACGCCACATGGATACCTGTGCGGTTTTGACAATCTTAGGCTGGTCAATCATCGGTATTTTAGGCTCTTATGCAGTTGCGTGGTTCGGTATCAGAATGAATACTCTTGCCAACTCAAGAACCGCTTTTGCCGCATTAAAGGGTAATCCGCTTAACACTATGAACATTCCGCTAAAAGCAGGCATGAGTATCGGTGTTTTGTTGGTATCTGTTGAATTGATTATGATGCTTATAATTTTGTTATTTGTGCCGCAAAAGATTGCAGGTGCTTGCTTTATCGGTTTTGCAATCGGTGAATCTCTGGGAGCTTCTGCACTTCGTGTTGCCGGCGGTATTTTTACAAAAATTGCAGATATCGGTTCTGACTTAATGAAAATCCAATTCGGAATTAAAGAAGATGACCCTAGAAACCCGGGTGTTATCGCAGATTGTACGGGTGATAATGCAGGCGATTCAATCGGGCCTACAGCAGACGGCTTTGAAACTTACGGTGTAACAGGTGTTGCGCTTGTCAGTTTCATTTTACTTGCCGTTTTTGGAAAAGAAAACCAAGTTCAATTACTGACGTGGATTTTTGTCATGAGATTTTTGATGATTGTAACCTCTGTAATCTCTTACGGAATTAACAACTTGTGGGATAAATTCGTTTATGCTCCAAAGGCTGAAAAATTCGATTTTGAAGTACCTTTAACAAGACTTGTTTGGATTACTTCAATCCTTTCAATCGCAATGACTTTCGGTGTTAGCCACTGGTTATTAAGCGGAATGGGTAATAACATCTGGTTAATCTTATCTTGTATAATTTCTTGCGGAACTTTAGGTGCTGCATTAATTCCTGAATTTACAAAGATATTTACATCACCAAAAGCAAAACACACTGAAGAAGTTGTAAGAGCATCGAGAGAAGGCGGTGCATCTTTGACAATTCTGTCAGGTATCGTTTCAGGAAACTTCTCAGGTTTCTGGATTGGCATGATAATTGTACTTTTAATGGGCTTTGCCTATCTTGCAAGTACATACATTCCTGAAACTCTAATGGAATACTCATCAGTATTCGCATTCGGTCTTGTAGCGTTCGGATTTTTGGGAATGGGACCTGTAACCATTGCAGTTGACTCTTACGGCCCTGTTACAGACAACGCTCAATCTGTTTACGAATTGTCTTTGATTGAAGAAATTCCGAACATTGGCGAAGAAATCAAAAAAGAATACGATTTTGATGCTGATTTTGAAAACGCCAAACAGTATCTTGAAGAAAACGACGGTGCAGGTAATACGTTCAAAGCAACCTCAAAACCTGTACTAATCGGGACTGCGGTTGTTGGTGCTACAACAATGATCTTCTCATTAATTCTTGTTATCAAAGAAACTTTGGGAATAGATCCGAAATTAATCTTGAACTTGTTAAACCCTTACACATTGTTAGGATTGTTAACAGGCGGTGCGGTAATTTACTGGTTCAGCGGTGCTTCAATGCAAGCCGTTACAACAGGTGCATACAGAGCGGTTGAATACATCAAAGAAAACATCAAACTCGGTGATGCTGATGAAAAATGTGCAAATGTTGCAAATTCAAAAGAAGTTGTAAAAATTTGTACACAATACGCTCAAAAAGGTATGGTAAACATCTTTATTGCACTGTTTGCCTTTGCTTTAGCGTTTGCATGCCTGTCATCACCTGCAATGTCAGCGAATGCAGTATCATTCTTTGTAAGTTATCTTGTAGCAATTGCCGTATTTGGCTTGTTCCAAGCGGTATTCATGGCAAATGCGGGCGGATGCTGGGATAACGCTAAGAAAATCGTTGAAGTTGACCTGAAAGAAAAAGGTACAACCCTTCACGAAGCAACTGTTGTCGGCGATACAGTCGGCGATCCGTTCAAAGATACTTCATCTGTTGCAATGAATCCGATTATTAAATTTACAACGTTATTCGGATTGTTGGCAATGGAAATCGCAATCGATGAAAACTTTAGAAAAATTGCACCAATTATTGGGGTAATTCTTCTGATTGTTGCATTAGTCTTTGTAGTTCGTTCTTTCTACGGAATGAGAATTCCCGTAAATGAAACTGTTCAAAATACAGATGAACACACAGAAGGCTAAACTTAAACCGCTCAAATTATAAAAAGGCTGCCGGAGATGAAAATTTCCGGCAGTCTTTTGCTTAACATTTTATAATATATTGACAAATTTAAAGATTTAGCGGTTTTAGTATTACAAAACTTAAAAAAATGTTGTAGATATTGCCCGACAGTTTTATAATAGAAGGACAGTTCAATGTATAAAGAAAGGATTATGTAATTATGACTGCAATTGAAGAAATGGCATACCCTCAGTTAGAAAGAGCAATAAATCCAACACATGACATTAAATTATTTGCCGGACGCTCAAACCCAAAATTAGCACAAGAAATCGCTGATTCACTCGGTACGACGGTTGGACCGATGGTAGTTAAAAATTTTGCAGACGGAGAAATTTATGTTCAGGTTAAAGAAAGTGTCAGAGGGGATGATGTATTTATCATTCAGCCTGTATGTAATCCTGTAAACGAAAACCTCATGGAATTATTGATTATTATTGATGCTTTCAAACGTGCAAGTGCAAAAACAATCACTGCGGTAATTCCTTACTACGGTTATGCAAGACAAGACAGAAAAACTTCAGGCAGAGAAGCAATTACAGCAAAACTTGTTGCTGATTTATTAACAACAGCAGGTGCTGACAGGGTATTGGCTATGGATTTGCACACAGGTCAAATTCAAGGATTTTTCAATATTCTTGTTGACCACATTTTCGCAGCACCAATTCTTGTAAATTACATCAAAGAACTTGGAATTGACCCTGATAACATGGTTGCCGTATCTCCTGATATGGGCGGTGCTAACAGAACAAGATATTTTGCAAAAAGACTTGACTGCCCGATTGCAATCATTGATAAAAGACGTGACAAACACAACGAAGCAATTGCAACAAATGTCATAGGTGACGTTGAAGGCAAAGTTTGCTTGATGTTTGACGATATTATCGACACCGCGGGAACAATCTGCGAAGCTTCAAAACTTTTAAAATCAAAAGGTGCAAAAGAAATTTACGTATGTGCAACACACCCTGTATTCTCAGGCCCTGCAATCGAAAGACTCGGTTCTGCTCCAATTACGGAATGTATCGTAACAAACACAATTCCGCTTGATATGAGCAAAATGCCGTCTAATATTAAACAAATTTCAGTTGCTCCGTTACTTGCTCAGGCTATTTCAAGAATTCACGACGACGAATCAGTAAGTTCATTGTTCGGATTTGAAAAAGAAATGCAAGTAGGATAAACTAAAACTTCCAATTAAATATTAGCAAATAGCGAACCTTCTTTCAAATGTAAGGTTCGTTATTTTTGGGAAATAGACTGTAATATTTTATGATTTATGGTAGAATTACTATACAGGAGGTTATGAGAATGAGTGATGTTATTACAATCGGAAGTGCGACAATGGACGTATTTGTTGAATGCGATGATGCAAGTATTGTTTCTGTCAGACAAAAAAATAAAAAAAGAGAATTTATGAGTTATGAATACGGAGCAAAAGTCGAAATAAACGATTTTGCCTCAAACGTTGGCGGCGGCGGAGTTAATACCGCAACAAACTTTGCAAACCTCGGATTTTCAACAAGTGCAATTTTTAAAGTCGGTGATGACATCTATTCTCAAGGACTTTTTAATTTCTTTAAAACAAAAAATGTTGATTTATCCTCTGTAATTCAAGACAAAAAAGACACGACAGGATTTTCAATAATTCTGACAAGTTTTGAGGGCGACAGAACCGTTCTTGCCCACAGAGGTGCTAACGGACATATCAAAAAATCCGAAATAAATTTTGACGCAATAAAGGAAGCAAAACTATTGTATATTGCTCCGCTTAACGGTGACAGCAACAAAGTTCTTGACGATATCGTAAAATTTGCAGAAGAAAACGGAGTTTATGTTTGTTTCAATGCGGGTTCAACGGGAATTAAAAAAGGATTTAATTACTTGAAAAAAATCCTAAGATATTCGCACATTGTCGTAATGAACAAGGACGAAGCATCAATGGCTACAGGAATACAGTTACGTCCTGATACAAAAGACGAAAAGTTCTCTCACCATCTTATTCACCCTGATTTAAAAACAATGTTTAATACCTTAAGACAGAATGATTACCAGATTATAGTAATTACAGACGGCGGTAACGGTGCATACGCATTTGACGGTAATAATTATTATTTCTGTCCGACATTTGACGGCCCTGTAAGGTCAACACTTGGTGCGGGAGATGCTTTTGCATCAACTTTCTGTGCTGCATTAGCAAAATGTGACAGAGATATCGAAAAATCACTGCTTATGGCTTCAATCAACTCTACAGGCGTTGTTTCCAAGTTTGGTGCAACAGAAGGACTTTTGACAATGGATGAAATCCTTGAAAAACTAAACCAAAATCCGGATTACGCTTGTAAAGTCGAATGTGTTTAAACGAATAAAAAAATAACACAAAAAGAACGGACTAATTAAAAGTTAGTTCTTTTCTAACTAATTGTATCAATATGTTTATAAATCGGAGTCTTATAGCACTTTTTTGCTAAAATATAAATATAGGATTATTGGGAAATTAACAGATATGAAAGAGCGTATATTACTATTTATAATCGTTACAGGGTTAACAGTTTTCATTTATATATTCCAGAGTTACACAGCATGGGGACTTGCTCTTTTGGTTTGCATAATGTCTGCCTATGCACTGGCAACAAACATTGCATATAAAATCAAACAAAGAAAAGAGCAAAAACAACCGCACACACAAAATGAAAACTACAAACCTTTTGTAAGTATCTTAATACCTTCCCACAACGAAGATTCCGTAATAGAAAACACGGTTAACACAGTATTAAATCTGGATTATCCTAATTTTGAAATAATTGCAATTGATGACAGAAGTACGGATAATACGGCACTTGTTCTAAAAAAACTTGAAGAAGAGCATCCGAACAAAGTTAAGGCATTCATAAGACCAAAAGATGCTTTTCCGGGGAAATCAGCCGTACTGAATGATGCTCTGGAACTTGCCAAAGGTGAAGCAATTCTGGTTTTTGATGCGGATGCTACAATGGAACCTGATTTTCTGACAAATCTTGTCTATGAACTTGAGCCGAAAGACGTCGGTGCGGTTCAAGCAAGAAAAATTGTCAGAAACAAAGACATAAACCTGTTAACAAAATGTCAAAACAACGAAATGACAATGGATACACATTTTCAAGTCGGCAGAGATTCCGTAAAAGGAGCAGTTGAACTGAGAGGAAACGGTGAGCTCATAAAAAGAGCCGCACTTGAAGATATCGGCGGCTGGAATAATTACACAATAACCGACGACCTTGATATGTCCACAAGACTTCATATTAAAGGCTGGGATATTAGATTTTGTGCAAACACTGCCGTTTATGAAGAAGGAATTATGTACCTGTTCCCGTTGTACAAGCAAAGAAGAAGATGGCTGGAAGGTACAATCAGAAGATACTTGGAATATTTCTGGGATATTTTAACCTCTAAAAAAATGTCTATGCGTGTAAGAGTTGATATGATTGCGTATATTTCAGAATTTATAATGCCAGCGTGGTTTATTATCGAAAGTGCGATACTTATCTCAAAAGTTATCCTAAAAACCGAACAACCGCATATTCTGATGTCATCTATTATTATGGGTTGTATAATAGGGTTTGGCTTTGTTATGGCGTGCAGATACAGTCTGAGAAGATACGATAACACCCCGAGAATTGATGCACTTATTCAATCAATTTATACATCGGTTTATCTTTTGATAATCTGGTTTCCGCTCGTACTGTTTATCGGAACGAAGATATTATTTATGAAAAAAGATATGAATTGGGGTAAAACCACACACGGATTGATTCAGCACGAACACGCAATCCAAAAGGCAAAAGCGAAATTACAACAGGCAAAAGACGAATTAAAAAAATTACTGATAGCAAGATAGAATAGGAGAAACAGATGGAAGTATTAACTATTGAAGATGTAAAAAATAAAATTAGAGCGGTGAAAGATTTTCCTAAAAAAGGTATTATATTCAGAGATATCACAACCGGCTTAAAAGATGCTCAAACTCTTAAATTCATGGTTGATTATTTATGCGACCAATACAAAGACGTAAAAATCGACTATATCGCAGGAATTGAAAGCCGTGGATTTATTTACGGTATGCCAATGGCTTACAATCTTAATTGCGGATTTATTCCTGTCAGAAAACCAAACAAATTACCTGCGGAAACGATTAAAGAAACTTACGACTTAGAATACGGTTCAAATTCAATCGAAATCCACGCTGATGCAGTACCGCAAGGTGCAAATGTTCTTGTTGTGGACGACTTATTAGCAACAGGCGGAACAGCAGAAGCAGCTTGCAAATTAATAAAAAGAGCCGGCGGAAACGTTGTCGGTGTAGCATTCTTAATTGAACTTGTTGATTTAAAAGGTATCGACAAATTGAACGATTGCGGAAAAATAGTTTCTATGTTAAAATACTAATATAGTAACAATCAGGAGATACGAAATGAAAAGATTTGCATTATTTTTAACTTTAGCAATAGCACTGACACAAGTTCAGGCGTTTTCCGCTGCAACTAAAAAACCGGCTAAAAAACCGGCTGCAAAAAGTTCTACAGCAGTTAGAACAAATAATAATCAAGCATACCCGACTTCTGGAAACGATTTCTTATTAAAATATAATGTCGACGACCTTGAAGCCGCACCTTGGATTAATGGCGGTAAAAGAGTTTACCACGGAAATAAAAAATAACTCAAAATTAAATAACTCAACAAAAAAATAACCTGTCTTTCGTACAGGTTATTTCCTTTTTGTGAATAATTTTAATAAATTATTTTACGTAGAAATCAGCATTTACATTTGAATATACAGTGATAAGTCCTGATTCTATATTACCAACACCGCCTGAAGATTCAACAGAAGCATCCATTGTTGCCATTTTTGCTGAATTTGCATACATATATCTTGCAGGTCTAACATTATTCAATGAGCAAGAAGTTGAAATGTTTTTAATACCTGTTACAGATGTGTTTGCTGATGATGCAACCAATTCGGCTCTTTGCTTAGCGTTTTTGGTAGCCTTTGCCAACAATTCGGAACAATAATTATCTTTTTCCGATAATGTGAAGTTCAAACTGTCAACATTTGTAGCACCTAAAGTCAATGACTTGTCAATCATTTGAGAAACTTTATCAAGTTTTTTCGTATGAACGATTACGTTATTTGAAACTTCATATTTCTCAAAAATTCTTTTTCCGCTTACATAGTTATAAGTCGGATTAGCAGAGTAATTTGAAGTTCTTACATAATCTCCGTCAACAGTGTTTATAACAGATTTCAAATAGTTGTAAATCTTGTCTGAAATTTCTTTATTTTTAGAAACAGCATTAGTTAAAGAACTTTTGTCATAAGTTTTTACAGCAACAGAAATTTCAACGGTATCAGGAGAAACCTCTTTTTCCGCTGTATAAGAAACTGAAATAAACCCTTTTGTAGGTTCATTGTTGTTGACAGTTCCTGCTTGAACTGCTGCAGGTGACATTAAAAATGTCGAACAGAATATAGCAGTTAACAAAGAGCATAACACTGCTATTGGTAAAACTTTTTTCATAGATCCTCCTTTAAATAACTATTTTATTTTTGAAACAGAATCTTCTTCAGTACTAGAATTTGATTTTGTATTAGCAAAATTTGCCGGTGTCGAAACCAAAGAAGTTTCTTTGTCTTCTCCTGAAATCATATCTTTTGTTCTAACGCTCAAATCCACTTTATCTTTTTGAGTAACGATACGGTTCATCATACGTCTTTTAGCGTTCAATTTAGCACTTTTTATAATCGAATTTAACTCTTCTTCACTCAATTCAGGAGTATTTTTAAAAGATAACGCAAATCCGTTTTTAGAAACTATTAAGTAAGTGATTACAACAATTCCCCACAGCAAAACGCCCTGAAAGATTGACAGGGTAGGGAACATATAAGTTTCAGCCAGATACTTATTCCATAAAGACATAGCAACAAAACCGGGAGAAATAACAAACCCCGCAAAGGCACAAGCACAGACAAAAATTGCCGTAATCAGACCTTTTACACCATCAATTTGAATAATTTTCATACCTTTTATATTCCTCACTATTCTATTTCATCATTTCAAGAAAATCATCTTCTGTCAATATTATAACACTTAAACTTTGAGCTTTGTCAAATTTTGACCCAGGATTTTCACCTGCAACAACATAAGATGTTTTCTTTGACACGGAAGATGACGTTTTTCCGCCATTGCGTTTAATCAAATCTGTCGCTTCATCCCTTGTCATTGTGCTTAGAGTTCCTGTCAGTACAAAGGTTTTACCTTCCAATTTGTCAGACTTTACAATTTCTTCCGCCTGCGGATTTATTCCCAGTGAAATCAATTCATCAATCAATTTCAAATTCTCTTCATTGTGAAAATAATCGTAAACAGATTTTGCAATAATTTCACCAATACCTTCAATATTACACAACTCCTCAAAAGACGCCGATTTCAAAGCCTCAAAAGACGGGAAAACTCCGACTAAAATATCAGCAGTTTCTTTTCCTACATGCCTTACTCCAAGTGCTGTGATAATTCTGTTTAAAGGTCTTGTCTTACTGTTTTGAATTGAATTATAAATATTTGACGCTGACTTTTCCTTAATCAAATCCAGTGTCAATAAATCGTCGATTGTTAATTTATACAAATCAATAGGACTTGAAATTAATTTTCTGTCATACAACTGTTTAATTAAAGCAGGGCCGACAAAATCAATATCCATTGCTTCTTTAGATGCCCAGTATTCAATTTTTGCACAAACAACCTGTGGACATTTCGGGTTTGAACAGTACAAACCGACTTCGTTTTCTCTTTCGACTAAGTCAGCCCCGCAAGACGGACAAACCGCAGGTGTTTTATAAACAGGCAAGGAAGCATGAATGTTTGTTTCCATAACCTTGATTACTTTCGGAATAATTTCGGCGGCTTTTTTGATTAAAACAGTATCACCTATTCGC
Source organism: uncultured bacterium (assembly GCA_945833895.1). Taxonomy (GTDB): domain Bacteria; phylum Cyanobacteriota; class Vampirovibrionia; order Gastranaerophilales; family Gastranaerophilaceae; genus Zag111. The sequence goes on along the minus strand of CAMAGQ010000005.1, from coordinate 14,443 downwards.
ACATCAAGCCTTTTTATTTCATCAAAATTATGCAGACTTGCACGAGAAACAACACTTCCCGCCAACTGTACAGGCTCTAAAACGGCAACAGGGGTAACAACGCCTGATTTTCCCGTATTTAATTCAATATCAAGAAGTTTTGTAGAAACCTCTTCAGGCGGAAATTTAAACGCCGTAGCCCATTTTGGAGCACGAGCGGTGAACCCTAAATCCTTTTGAATTGCAATATTATTAACCTTTATAACAACCCCGTCTGTTGCATAGTTTAAATCAAAACGCTTAGTTTCCCACTCTTTGCAATAATCAATCGCACCCTGAATATTTTTAACAAGTCTGATATTAGGGTTAACCTTAAATCCAAGTTCACGCAGTTTTTGCATACCTTCATAATGGGTTTTAATCTCTTTATTATCAATTTCATCCTCAAAAATTCCGGTGTAAGTAAACATTGATAAATCACGTTGAGCAGTAATCGTACTGTCTAACTGCCTTAAAGACCCGCTTGCCGCATTACGGGGATTAGCAAAGACTTTCCCGCCTGTTTCCAGTGCTTTTTGGTTTAATTTTTCAAAAGAAGTTTTCGGCATATAAATTTCACCGCGGACTTCCAAATTTTTAGGCTCAAAAAGTTTCAGCGGAACAGCCTTGATTGTTTTGAGGTTTGGCGTAATATTTTCCCCCGTAACCCCGTCACCACGGGTCACACCGAGTTTAAACACGCCGTTTTCATAGGTCAGAGCAATCGCAAGCCCGTCAATTTTCAATTCGCAAACCAACTCCAACTCTTGCTCATATTCCTTGCAAACCCGTTCGTACCAAATCTTTAACTCCTCCGCGTTGTAAGTATTGTCAAGACTGTACAACCTGTATTTGTGCTTATGAGAGAAAAATTTTTCACTGACCGAACCGACACGCAATGTAGGACTGTCGGGAGTTTTGAACATCGGATATTCTTCCTCCAACTTTTTCAACTCCGCAAACATCTCATCGTATTCAAAATCGCTCAAATACGGCTCTTCCTCAACGTAATATTTATAATTACTCTTATTGATTTCGTTTTTTAGATATTCAATTCTATTTTGAGGTTCAGCAAAAAATCTAAGTTGTTCCATTACAAATTTTAAACTCCCTTAACTCATTGCCATGAGCAATTCTCTAATAACTTTTGTTGCAACAGCAGTTGAAGCCCCGCTCGCATCATAATCAGGTGCAAGTTCGACAACATCAGCACCGACTATATTAAAATCTTTCAAATACTTAAACCAGCCTGCAAGTTCATTGAAAGTCATTCCGCCAGCCTCAGGAGTACCTGTTCCGGGCATAATGGAGGTATCAAGGCAATCCAAATCAACGGTCACAAATATTGGCTTAGACTTTAATTCGTCAATATCAGAATACTTGTGGCACAAAGTGTTGTTTTCTTTCATAAAATCCCATTCTTCCTTCATGCCTGAACGAATACCGATTTGCTTGATATTTTTAGGGTCAACAAACTTTGAAATATGCCTGATAACCGCACTGTGTGACATTTCTTCGCCTAAGTATTCTTCTCTCAAATCCGTATGAGCATCAAAGTGAACGACAGCCAAATCCTTGTAAAACTCAGCAACCGCCTTAACTTCAGGCAATGTAACCAAATGTTCACCGCCGATTCCAAAGACTTTTTTGCCGTCTTGATAGATTTCACGAACATTTGTTTCGATTTGTTCTAAAGTCTTGTAAGTATTACCAAGCGGGAATTCCAAATCCCCCGCATCATGAAAATTCACATCAGCCAACTCTTTGTCAAAAAGAGGGGAATACTCTTCCAACCCCCAGCTTGCAAGCCTAATTTGTTCAGGTGCAAACCTTGACCCCGAACGATAAGAAACCGTTCCGTCAAAAGGCAAACCGAGCATAACAATATTTGCTGAACTATAATCAGGATTTTGAGCCATCCATGTTCTATCTAAAAAAGGTCCGCTTAACATTTATATTTCTCCATAACACATCCCTACAGGACAACATTATACAATAAAAAAGGCTAAAATGAAACATTTTTTAAGTGTTTAATCTTCAATTCAGGTTCAAGTGTAATCCCTATTGCATCAATCTGATAATCCTTGATATTATTATCTTTCAGGTAAGAAAAGACACCTGTTTTAATATTATTATATTTTGTTTTTGTAATCGCTTCAAGCGGAGTACCGAAAGCATCATTTTTTCTGGTCTTAACTTCAACGAAAACGACTTTTTTCTTATATTGAGCGATAATATCAATTTCACAAAGTTTGGAAAAATGTTTGTTGCGTTCTAAAATCTTATACCCGTTTTGTATAAGATACTCACACGCAATATCTTCGCCCTTTGCTCCTAAAATTCTGTTGTTTGTATTACCCCTAATCATATAAGTAATAATTTCACAAGCAGGCGATAAAATCAAACCTTATCTTTTACAAATTCAACGTGATAACCGATAGTTTCCAACAATTCGCAGGTTTCTTTGAGGGTTATAGACTGTCTGAGAAGTTTGCACATAGACAAACCTACAGATTAAAGATTTATCCCGTAATCCGCAAATACCGAAAGTTCTCCGAGAGTTTTGATATTTTCGTCGTTATTGTAATTCTTGCTGTATCTTGCAGGACAAATGTTTATCCCCCCGCGTCTTGTGTATAATGCACAAACCATAAGTTCATCCTCAGGCTCAAGAAGGTCTTGCAGTCTTTTGTAAATCATCTCACAGCATTCCTCGTGAAAATGATACTCAGAACGAAATGAAACCAAATATTCAACAAGACTAGCCTCTTCAATGTGCTTTTTGGACTTGTAATAAATAAACACATTCCCGAAATCAGGCTGATGAGTGACCCTGCAATTTGACCTCAAAGACTCAAACTTTAATCGATATTCCTGCGTTTCACCAAAATCCCGAACCATTAAAACATCGGGAGATTCTTTAAAATTTGAAACTTTCAACGAACTTTCATCAACAAAATCCATAATATTTTTAAATTCGCCAAAGAGTTCCTTGCGTTGGGTTTGATTATCCAAAAACTCGACTTCAACATCAGTTTTTAAAACTTTACTCAAATCCCTTATTATATCAGATTTGCATAAATCCAAACACTCGTGAGAGTTTGAACCGATTTTTCGCATATTAAAAGAGTTCAAGTACAATTTCAAAGACTTTGATTCAACAATAAAATCGCTTTCGCAACTGTATTTTAATTTCAAAACCTTTGTCACAGGAACAGAATTGGTTGTCATAGCCGAAAATTCAAACGCATGCCAGACATCAAACCCGCAAAACGGAAGATTTTGGCTATCAATATTATATTGACGGCGGTTTTCTTCACGCGGAACAGCCACCAAAAGTTCAGGACTATACTCAGAAGCCCCCTCAACTTTTTTACCTAAAAATCTTGATGCAATTTCATCGGTTCTATTATTCATAGAGCCATTGTAGCACGAAAATATTAGCGTTTAAGCCCTAATTTCAAAAGCAACATAGTAGACAAAGCACCGATAATCGTACCGCAGACAGAACTGATTCCGTTCATAATAATAGGTTTAACATCGTTATCAAGCACTTTCTGGCGTTTTTCAGCCTTCTTCCTGATATCTTTAATCGCACTTGATGCTAATTTTATTGATTTAATCTCGCCGTTTATAGTTTGTGCCTTAAGTCCGTTTTCTTCAAGCAACAAAGTCAACAAATCTCTTGTTTCCTTATCCTCAGGAATTTTAGCCCCAGGAAGCGTTATATCAATGGTTTTGTTACCAATATTACCTTTTATCGTAAAGTAATCAGGCATAAAAACTTTCCCCAACAGTTGCTGGCCGAAAAATTCGGAGAATTTAGACGGTTTATTGTAATCAGTGGTCAGGTTAAATTCAGAATTACCGTATTTGCCGTCATAAGACTGACCGTTACAGTGCAAAAGGAAATACTTTTTATCCAGAACCCCTTCGTACCATGTTTCATTATCATAATTTGATACAACTTTGAACATGGCAGTTTTGTTGTTTACAGAGCCTTCCAAGATTGTTCCGATTGCCGCCTTGTCTTTGTTGTATTTTAAGTCGGCAATAAAATCTTTATTGATAACAATTTCATCCTTAGCATCGGGCAATTTAGGTGGTTGTTGCTTTTTATACTGATCAAGATAATTCGTATAAGATGCATTATTCAAACTGCTATTCGGATTTACTCCTGTGGTAACGTCCATACTAATAACTCCAAACTTTTACCTTTTTAAAAACATATTTTTGGAAAAAATTGCGTTATTGTAACATTTCTTTATACAAAGCATGGAATACAAAAAGAAAGACGGAAGTCTAATTAAAAACTTCCGCCAAATTCTTTAAAACTTATTTATTACGCTATTTCCTCGTAAGACTGAGGATTATTTAATAAATCATAGTTGATTTCATTCTCATTATCGGCAATAGTTGCGGCAACAACGGCATCTGATGTAACGTTCAGCATTGTTCTGAACATATCCGTAATTCTTTCGATAGTGAACAAGAATGCAAAACCTGCAACCAACTGTTCAGGACTTAAGCCCATTCCGTTAAGAATCAGAGCAATCGTAATCAAACCGCCGCCAGGGATTCCAGCACAGGTACTTGATGCAACAATTGCAAGGATTGCGATTTCAATAACAAGGAACGGAGTTAGAGGAACTTGGTATGCTTGAACCAGGAACAACACCGCAACAACCTGTAACAACGCTGTACCGTCAAAGTTCAAAGTCGCACCAAGTGGAAGTACAAAACTTGAAATTTTATGAGAAATTCCTCGTTTTTCACAACACGCAATAGTCAGCGGTAAAGTTGCCGAAGAACTTGCTGTTCCGAAAGCGACCATCATGGCTTCTGCAATTGCTGAAAATAACATCACGGCAGAAACTTTTGAAAAACATCTCAAAAACAGCGGATAAACCATGAACATCTGAATTGCAAATCCTACAAGCAATACAAGCAAATATTTTGATATTGCCGCAAATATTCCGCCGCCAAAACTTGCACAAGCACTGGCGGTCAAAGCAAATACACCCGGAGCTGCAAAAAGCATAATCCAATCCGTAATCTTCATAGTAGCCGCAAATACTGATTCAAAAAACGAAACGATAGGTCTGTTCACGTCGCCGACTTTAGCCAAAGCCAAAGCAAACAGAACAACAAACAGAATTATAGGAACCATATTTCCTGAAGCAACCGCCTCAAACGGATTGTTCGGAATGAAACTCAAAAACAGATTCAATATATTTCCCTGCTGATCGCTCATAGCGGCAGCAACCGAAGATTGAACATCAGTTGCAATGTTTGATGCGATATAATGTGCAGCACCTACACCCGGTTTTACAAAAAGTGCAAGCGTAGTTCCTATAGTTACGGCAATTGTTGTTAATATTCCGTAATATAATATCATTTTTGAACCGAATTTACTTAACTGCTTATTATCACCAACACTTGTTATGCCGATTATAATTGCGGAAACTACAAGCGGAATTACGACCATTTGAATTAATCTTATAAACACCTGTCCGATAAATGTCAAAACATTATCAATCAGCATGTTCGGATGGCTATGCAGGAACACTCCCACAAAAATACCCGCGATTATACCAAAAAATATGTGCCAGTTTCGTTTTAGACCTAAACCCAACGCAATCAAAATCTGCATGTGTAGTTTCATATTACTATCCTCTTATACTCTTCTTTAAAATAACTTTTTTATTATACAACTTTATTCTGCTAATTTCAAGATAGTAGTCTATTTGAACGTTTATGTAAAGTTATGTAACAATATTTATGACATTGTGCAATTTCATCATTAAAAAATACTTTATAAAAGTATAGATGACTTATATATGGAGGGATGACCATGTACAATACACACGGAGCAATTACAGGAATCGATGCAGTCGGCGGAGGCAAAAGATCAACTGCACTTGATTTAATAAAAAACTATATGGCACCAAAGGCACATCAAAAACCTCAAGTTGCCAGCAACGGCGGTGCAGGTTCAAACGGACCGTCTATTTGGACAAGTTCAGGTAGTCATACAACCGGTGGTGTTAACATCTAGTAAAACAAGTTGATAAAAACTATGTTTGTAATAGAATAGTTCTGAAATGAGGACTATTCTATTATGCTATTAATTGCAGACATCGGAAACACAAATATTACCCTCGGGGTTTTTGATAATGACCAATACGTCAACGAAATCAGACTTGCTACAGACAAAGATTTAACAAGTTTTGAATACGAAACCCTGCTTCGTTCATTGTTGAAAGATTACCAAATAGAAGGCTGTGTAATTGGTTCTGTTGTAGAAGAATTAAACATAAAACTAAAACGAGCGATTGATAATGCGTTCAAAATCACATCAGTATTTGTAACTTCAGATATAAATTTAAACATAAAAATCAAAACAGATTCACCTAAAGAAGTCGGTGCAGACAGAATAGCAAATGCCGTTGCCGTCGCTGAAAAATACGACACAGACGTGATTGTTATCGATTTTGGAACTGCAACTTCATTTGATATAATTAACTCAAAAAAAGAATTTTTGGGCGGTGTAATTGCTCCGGGGATTAATACACAGGTAAAATGCCTTAAAAATGCGACTTCAAAGCTGCCTAAAATCGACATTTCTATTTCTCCGAACGCAATCGGCAGAAACACCACAGATGCTATTTTGTCAGGTGTAATAAGAGGTTCGGCGTGCATGGTTGACGGACTTGTTGCCCAGTGCGAAAAAGAATTAGGCAAAAAAGCAACTATCGTCGCAACAGGCGGCTATTGCGGACTTATCGCAAACTACATGACAAGACCGTTTGATGCGGTAAATCCTATACTTACACTTGAAGGCTTGAAACAAATTTACGAACTGAACACGGCTGCAAAACAAGTTAATAACTTATATATGGTAGGTAAACTGTAAAAAATTCCCCATTAGATTTTCATTCCAAACCTGAACATCAGCAGGAACTTCCAAAACTGTCGGAGTAAAATTCCAGATGTATTTTATGTTTGATTTAATAATCAAATCGGCTGTTTTTTGTGCGTACATCCCAGGAACTGTAAGTATTGCGATTTCAGTTCCGTCACCTGATACGGATTTAGGAAGATTACTTATATCAAGAATTTTCTTACCGTTAATCTCTCCGCCGATTTTGTTTGTATCGTTATCAAACAAACTTATAATATTAAGTCCGTAACTTGTAAAATTGTCGTATTTCGCCAGTGCCATCCCTAAATTACCAGCCCCGATAATATACGCTTTTTTAGATTTTGCAAACCCTAAAGTCTTTTCTATCGAGGTTTTGAGTTCTTTTACGATATAACCGACACGAGATTTTCCCGAATTGTTCAGCAAATTGATATCTTTTCTTACCTGAGAATCATCAATTCTCAAAAGTGTTGCGATTTGTTTACTGGAAATATATTCCTTCCCGCTGCTTATATAATCCTTTAAAATACAATGATACAAGGTTAAACGGTTTATTACTTTTTCTGAAAAATTTTTCTCCATACAAATATTATACATAAAATATAATAAATATTAATTTTAATGGTATAATTCTTGTATGAAACATACATTTGAACAAAAAGTTTACTATTCGGACACAGACTCCTACGGAGTAGTCTGGCACGGCTCATATTTAAGATGGCTTGAAATGGGCAGAGTTGAGTATTGCGAAGATTTGGGTTTAAACCTTATCGAGATGCAAAATCAAGATATCGTCCTGCCTGTCACAAATTTGAACATAAAATACAAAAGTTCCGCAAAACTTAACGATGAAATCCTTGTGGAAACTGAAATTACAGAACTAAAAGCCTACAGCGTAACCTTCAAACAAGTTATAAAATCTAAAGAAACTCAAAAGACTTATGTAGAAGCGGATGTTACGGTTGTTGCAATAAACGGTGACGGTAAATTATACAGAAAAATGCCTGAAGTTTTGACAAAAAAATTCAATGAGGTGTTAAGATGCCCGGCACTCGTTTAAACAAATATATTGCATCTTCGGGACTTTGTTCTCGTCGAAAAGCGGACGAGTTAATCGAAAACGGTTCTGTCAGCATTAACGGGAAAAAGATTACCGAGCAGGGTTATATTGTGCAGCCAAAAGATAAAGTTTTTATCAACGGTAAACTTATTCACCCCGTAAAACACGAATATTACAGGTTTTACAAACCTGCAGGGTATATTACAACGGCAGACGATGAAAAAGGCAGAAAAACAATTTACGACCTGCTGCCTGAAAATTTGCACAACCTAAAACCCGTCGGCAGACTGGACAAAGACTCAACAGGGTTACTGATTTTGACAAACGACGGCGACTTAATCAACCAATTAACCCACCCGTCCGTGAAAGTTCCGAAACTGTACAGAGTGTCTATTAACGGAAAAATTACTCAAAATGACATTGACACAATGTACAAGGGGATTGAAATTGAAGAAGGCAAAACGGCTTACGCTCAAGTTGATGTTCTGGAAATAGATTCAAAGCATACGGTTATGGAAGTTTTGCTGTATCAGGGTTTAAACAGACAAATCAGAAAAATGTTTGAGCATCTCGGGTTTGAAGTCGTTACGTTGAAAAGAATACAGCACGCAACACTCACCCTTGAAGGTCTGAAACGCGGCGAATTTAAACCGATTAAACCCGGACAGATTAAAGATTTGAAGAACTTTTTGGCAAGGATAAGCAAAAAGAATGATTAAATTTGCAATCGCAGGTAATATTGCAAGCGGAAAATCAACCGTTGAAGAGATTTTGATAAAACATAATTTTCCTGTTCTGGACACAGATAAAGTCTGCCATCGTTTGCTTGCAGAACTTGAGGAAATTAAAATCGAATTTGGCAATTACGATATTTTCACGCCGCAAAATGAAATTTCCAGAGAAAAACTCGGCAAGGTGGTATTTACTAATCAAGAATTAAAAATAAAACTTGAAAATATTTTATACCCGAATGTCAGAATTGAAATCGAAAAATTCTTCGAGGAAAATAAAAACAAGTCTTGTGCTTTTGTTGCCATACCGCTTTTATTTGAAGCAAAAATGGAGGATTTATTTGATAAAATAATATTTGTATATTGTGATGATGAAATAAGGCTTACGCGGCTGATTGAGCGAAATAGTTACGACAGAGAGTACGCTCAAAAAAGGTTAGACTCGCAAATGTCGCAAGAAATAAAACTTTCAAAATCAGATTATATAATCAATAACAACTCCGACAAAAACACTTTAGAAAAAGAAGTTGAAGAATTAATAAAAAATTTTTAAAATATGTTTGCGGAAATTTTTTGTCGGTGATAACATGAGAAAAGAAAAGGGAGCAAAATGGAACACTGGACTTACAATTTAAGTATATACGGACATGGTGTAACAATTAATATGGATACATTAATCACTATGTGGTTTTCAATGTTTGTATTGATTGTCCTTGCGTTTCTTGCGACAAGAAACCTGAAACTTGTTCCGGGGAAATTGCAGTTGTGTGCCGAAGGTATTATCAAATACTTTAACGATATTGCAAAAGCAAGCATGGGTAATGACAATGCTCAAAAACATATTGCAATCATTTTAACCCTGTTTATGTTTATTTTGACAGCAAATTTAGTTGGACAACTTCCGCTGAAATTAATCCATTTAACGACAGGAGAACTTGCATCGCCAAACAACGATATCAATATGACAGCAGCAATGGCTATTGTAGTTTCAATATATTACATATTCTTCGGGGTCAAGAAAAACGGATTTAAGTTCTTTTTCAAAGGTTTCAGTATTGACGGAATAATAATAACTCTGGTTGATACTCTGGAACTTTTTGTAAGACCGTTTTCACTTGCACTTCGACTGTTTGCAAACATTCTTGCCGGAGAACTTCTGGTTGCAACGTTTATAAGTTTATTTGCGGTAGTTTTACCGTTACCGTTTATGCTGTTTGAGTTGTTTGTGGCACTAATTCAGGCACTTGTGTTTACGTTACTGTCAACAACATACATTTCAATGGCAATTCAAGAAGAGTAGGATTTTACAAAATAAAGGAGAATAAAAAATGGCTTTAGAACAAACATTAGATTTAGCAAAATTAGGTGCAGGTATTGCTATCGGATTTGGTGCAATCGGCGGAGGTTTAGGCTTAGGTATTGCAACTAAAGGTGTTTTAGATGCAATCGCAAGACAACCTGAAATAAAAGATGAAGCGTTCAAAAACTTTATTATCGGTGCAGGTCTTGCTGAAGCAACTGCTATTTACGCATTATTCATCGCTATTATGTTGTTGTTCAAATAAGGATTTGCTCTGATGATTGAATTTAATGCTACATTTATAATTGCAATGCTTAGTTTCGTTGTGTTCATAATGATTATGAATACGATATTTTATCAACCGATTTTGAACATTATCAGAAAAAGAGATAATTACATCAATTCAAACTATGAAGAGTCAAAAAACAACGAGCAAACAGCTAAAGAGATAGAGAACAAAAGAAATTCTCAGATAAATGCAACACACTCAAAATGCCGCAAGGAGTTCTACACTGCGGTCAATAAGTTACAGGAAAATGTGGCAGAAGAAGTCAAACAGGCTAAAGAATCAAACAAAAACACAATTCTGGCTGAAAAAGACAAATTGTCTAAAAAAGAACAAGAATTACAGCAAACTCTGCAAGGTTCTGTGGTTGAAGAACTTGCGGCATCAATTACCGCAAAACTTCTAAACAACAATCAGGTTCAGGCAAAATAAAAAGAGTATTATAAAATGCAAGAAATAATTTCTATATTAAAAACATTAGTCCAATCAAATACCGTAAATTTCATAATTATGGTAATCCTTCTTTATGTGATATTAAAAAAAGTTCACATAGGAGCAGCGTTTGAAAAAATGGTCGAGGCTATAAGAAATAATATAGAAAAATCCGAACAAACCAAAAGCAAAAGTTTAGAAACATTAGAAACAAGTCAGGCAAAAATGGCTAAACTTCCGGAAGATATTGCTTTGCTGGAAAAAACATCAAGCGACAAAATCAAAGCGTTTGAAGATAAAATAAATTCCAATACTCAAAAAACAATCGCAGACCTTAACGGGTCAGTTAAGAGAATTATGGAAATAGAGGAGAAAAAAATCTCCAACCTTGTAACGGAAAAAACCTCTAAAGAGTCTGTAGATTTAGCAAAAAACAAACTGATTGATTTATTAAAGAAAGAGCCTGAACTGCATAACCAATTTATACAACAGAGTTTGGATGAATTAGATAAGGTTAAAATACAATGATAAAAAACTATGTGATATCAAAAAATTACGCACAGGCACTGCTTGAAACTGCAGCAGAAACTGATTCTTATTCAACTTACAGCAAGCAGTTGGAAGAAGTTTCAAATGCGTTGAAAAATTCAACCGACTTACGGATTGTTATGGATAATTCGGCAATTTCAACGGCTAAAAAGATTGAAATTATTGACGAGATTTTCAAAAATAAAATTGACACAAAGTTATTAAATTTTATCAAAATACTTATTGAAAAAGGCAGATTTGGCGAATTTGAAGCCATAAAAGAAATTTTTAATGGTGAAATTACAAAACTTTCAAACAAAAAACGTGTAGAAATAACTTCTCCGATAAAATTAAACTTTGAAAACAAAACAAATGTATTATTTAAACTTGAACACAAATTGAACTGTGAAGTTCTCCCTGAGTGGAAGGTTGATGAAAGCCTTATAGCAGGTTTAATGTTCAAAATTGATGATTGCGTTATTGATACCAGCGTAAAATCAAAACTCGAAAATTTACGGAAAGAAATAATTAGGTAAGGGGGCAGTATGGTACTTATACAACCTGAAGAAATAAGTTCAATAATAAAGAACAAAATCGACAATTACGAACTTCAAACAGAAGTTTCAAATACCGGAACAGTGCTTGAAATCGGTGACGGTATTGCCAGAATTTACGGACTTAGAAACGTAATGGCAAATGAACTTGTGCAATTTGACAATAACGAGGGAACACTCGGTATTGCGATGAACCTTGAAGAAGATAATGTCGGTGTTGTTATTCTTGGTGAATACACGGATATAAAAGAGGGAACAGTCGTAAAAACAACAGGCAAGATTGCATCAGTTCCTGTCGGTGACGGGCTAATCGGCAGAATTATCGACCCTACAGGTAAACCGCTTGACGGCAAAGGTGAATATAAATACTCAAAAGTTCGTCCGATTGAACGTGTAGCACCGGGGATTGTAACAAGAAAATCAGTTCACGAACCGCTAAAAACAGGTCTTACAGCGATTGATGCCCTTACGCCAATCGGCAGAGGTCAAAGAGAATTGATTATCGGCGACAGACAAACAGGAAAAACAGCAATTGCAATCGATACAATCATTAACCAAAAGGGAAAAGATGTTATCTGTATTTACGTTGCAATCGGTCAAAAAGCCTCAACTGTTGCATATTTGGCTAAAATATTAGAAAAATATGGAGCAATGGATTATTCGATAATCGTGTCTTCTACCGCGAATGAATCCGCACCGTTACAATATATTGCTCCGTTTGCGGGTGTTACAATCGGTGAAGAGTTTATGGAACAGGGTAAATCAGTATTGATAATTTATGACGATTTATCAAAACACGCACAAGCCTACCGTGCGATGAGTTTGCTGCTAAAAAGACCACCAGGACGTGAAGCATACCCGGGAGATGTTTTCTATCTACACTCAAGATTGCTTGAAAGAGCGGTTAAATTGAATGACGAACTCGGAGGCGGCAGTATTACAGCGTTACCGATTATCGAAACTCAAGCGGGTGACGTTTCGGCGTACATTCCGACAAACGTAATTTCAATCACTGACGGACAGATATTCCTTGAAAGTAACGCTTTTAACGCAGGTATAAGACCGGCAATTAACGCAGGTATTTCAGTATCCCGTGTAGGCGGAGCGGCTCAAACAAAGGCTATCAAACAAGTTGCAGGTCAGTTAAGACTTGACCTTGCTCAATACAGAGAATTGGAAGCCTTCGCCCAGTTCGCATCAGACCTTGATGCAATGACTAAAAAGCAACTTTTGAGAGGTCAAAAACTTACCGAAGTATTGAAACAGCAACAGTATTCACCGTTGAGTACGGCAGAACAGGTTTCAATCTTGTTTGCCGCTAACGAAGGTATTCTGGATGATGTTGAAAATACTGATATTGCTAAATTCAAAAAAGAATGGTTCGTTTATTTTAACGCACACTTTGAAGAATTAGCAGAAAGATTAAACGCAGGTTCTGCTTTATCTGATGAAGATAAAAAGGCGTTAACTGACGGTTTGACAGCATTTAAAGGAACTTTCTAATCACCGAAAATTATAAGTAAGGTAAATCAATGACAAATTTAAAAGAAATAAAAAACAGAATACAAAGTATAGAAAGCACGAAAAAAATCACCCGTGCAATGAAAATGGTTGCAGCGGCAAAGGTTAAAAAGTCAGAAAACGCCGTAAAAGCCGCTCGTCCATACACAAGAGAACTTGTATCAATGTTTCAAAAGTTGCTAAACTCAGTGCCTGAATTTAGCAGTGAAACTTTAAAAATTAAATATGCCATTGATGATTACCCGAACTTACTTGCTCATAGGGAAGTTAAAACGGTCGGAATGCTTGTTATCACTTCAAACAAAGGGCTTGCCGGGGCATACAATGCGAACGTCGTCAGAGCAACATTGAAACGAATAAAAGAATATAAAGCACAAAATATTGAAACTATTCTGTTTGTTGCAGGTCAGAAGGGAATTTCAGCGTTAAGAAAGAAATGTCAGGCAATAGGCTGTCCGATTGTGAAAAAGTATTTCTCGGCGGTTGATAAACCATCGGCAATGGAAGCAAGAGATATTGCTGAAGATATGGCTGAATATTTTGTTGACGGCAGAGTGGATAAACTTGAAATTGTTACAACAAGATTTAAGAACATGATGAGTTATTTTGTTGAAGATTGGCAAGTACTTCCTGTTGTCGGAATTATCGACGAACACACAAGAATTACCGACAATATCCTTGACCCGCTGATGGAATTAATGCCGGACAAGCACCATATTTTGCAAAAAATTGTACCAATGTATATGACAAACATTTTCTATCAGGCACTGCTTGAGGCTCAGGCAAGCGAATTGGCATCTCGAATGACGTCAATGTCTGCTGCTACGACTAACGCTGAGAAAATGATTTCGGAATTGTCAATCGAATACAACAAGACAAGACAATTCGCAATTACGCAAGAAATTATCGAAGTCGTAAACGGTGCAAACGCTCTGGGATAAATAATCAAAACCTATAAATCAACTTTTGAAATATCCATCAGAACTTGAAATTCAATTTCTAAAGCCTTCGCAATTTTCTCAAGAGTTTTGATATTTGGAGAAACTTGCCCTGTTTCTTTTTACAAATCTTTTCACTTATCATATTTT